>JAUIFT010000119.1 GCA_030430345.1 Calditrichia bacterium
GGCGGTGCCGCCCTGGCAGATGCCGCTCTCCGGGGGCTGGGCATCCTACGGCATTTATCTCTGCCGGGATGGAAAATATGTCTCCCTCGGCGCATTAGAAGCAAAATTCTGGAAAAAATTCTGCCAGCTGATCGACAAGCCGAAATGGGAAGAGCGTTACTACGGCGATGGTAAAGCGCAGGCTGCCCTAAAAGCTGATTTGACCCGGATGTTCCTGGAAAAAGATCGAGATGAATGGCTGCATTTAGTTGGCCGCGCGGATGTTTGTCTGACCCCGGTCTTGGGGATCGATGAAATAGAGCATGATCCGCATCTGCAGGCCAGGAACATGATTGTTGAACACGATCATCCAATCTATGGCCGGCTAAAAACGATTGGAATGCCTTTAAAATTTTCTCATGCTGGCAAGGGAGAAGTGAAGCCGGCCCCGATGCTCGGAGATGATACTGTTGCTATTATGGAAGAACTCGGGTATAGCGAGAGTGAAATCCGCGAGATGCAGAAAAAAAGAATAATTTTTACCTCACCGAGATGATTAATCGCTGAGCATTATCAATTTTGATATTGCTCAGTTTGCCACCCCGTTTTCTACATTCCGAAATAATGGGAAAATGTTCGAACTTTCCGATGACGTTTATTGTAAAAATATCTGCTTCCAGCGAAACTGTTACGTATATTCAACAGCAGTGAATCGTTACAGTAAAACAAGTTATCAGTAATAGAAATAAGGATTTCCATGAAAAAATATCTTTTGCTTACATTGGTTTTATTGGTTGGCGCTGTCGCCGGTGGATACTATTACTATCAACAGAACCTGGATTATCTGCCGGAATGGTACGCCACGGATGAAACGACCCCGGTGGATGAAGACGATTCGACCAGGACAGAAGTAACAGGAAATAATACCGGCGTTCCCGTAGATATTCAAGGCCAGGAAAGCCGTAGCGCAGATGCGCCGCTGTCAGAAGGCGGTTCGCTGACCGCCCGGCAACAACAAACTGCCGCACCAGGAATTGATCAGGAAGCTAAAAGTGCCTCGGACGCGCTGGAAGAGATGGCGATAACCCTGAAGCGGAATAATTCCCTGCGGGTCACTGAGAGCGAAGTTGATGCCTTGATTCTCAATTCCCTGGCAGCGGAATTTCCCGGGAAATCTCAGCAGTTTATGAAGGGGGTAAAAAGCACGATCCAGCCGGAAAAAATGGATGTAGAGATGGTGGTGGATATGGCCAAAATTCCCTGGGAAGAACTGCCGAAGGAAGCCATGCTGGCTAAAACGCTGCTGGAGCAGTTTGGAGGGGTAAAGTCGAATGACGAGCTATTTCTGAAAATTTCCGGAAAGCCGGAAGTCAAAGATAGTGATCTGGTTTTCGATGAAAACTCCTTGATCCAAATCGGGAAGATTAAATACAGCTTGAAAACATTTGCGGCTTTACCGGGAATGAAAAACAAGGTGGGAAAAATTCCCCTGGAAAAGCTGGCTTTTAAAAATGTCACCCTGGAAAACGGGGCTTTAGTACTTTCTCAGTAGAATGTGCAAATGTGCAAAACTGCAAATTTGCACATTTGCAGTTTTAGTTACTTCTTCAATTTTACCTTCGGACCTTCCGGCGTATCCTCGATTTCATACCCGGCAGCCTGAATTTGGTCGCGCATCGCATCGGCTTCCGCCCAATTCCGCGCCTTTCGGGCCTCGGTGCGCTTTTCCAGCATTTCCAGAATTTCCGCCGGCACGTCTACTGTTTTCGGCTGCCATTCGCCGAGACCCAGTCCCATAATTTCATCGAAAATCAGCATGGTTGCGCGTTTATCCGCATCGGAAATATCACTGCGGGTAAGGTCCCAGGCAACCGCCATCGCCCGTGGCATATTTAGATCGTTGTTGATGAAGGCGACGAACTGATCGAGCAATTCCTGATTTACTGTGCCGGCTTCGCTGCCCCAGCTATGGAATGTTTTCCGCAGGCGTTCTAATCCTTTCGCGGCACCATCAAGGCCTTCCCAGCTAAAATTCAGCTTGGTACGATAGTGGGCATTCAGGTTGAAATAACGATAGGCAATCGGGTCTATATCGCGATCGATCAGTGATTGCACCCGTAAAAATTCTCCGGAAGATTTCGACATTTTCGCTTCACTGAGCTGTAGAAAATAACCGTGCATCCAGAAATTAGCAAGCGTGGTGCCATAGCAGGCCTGGGTCTGGGCGATTTCATTCGTGTGATGGACGGGAATATGGTCTTCGCCACCACAGTGAATATCGAAGTAGCTGCCAAGATATTTCGCAGACATCGCCGAGCATTCAATATGCCAGCCGGGGAAGCCGACGCCCCAGGGACTATCCCATTCCATTTGGCGTTGTTCGCCTTCGGTACTAAATTTCCACAAGGCAAAATCCGTTAAATTGCGTTTTTCGCCCTGATCCACCCGGCTACCGGCCTGCAATCCTTCAATATCCAGGCGGGCGAGGAAGCCATAATCATCCATCTTGCTGGTGTCAAAATAAATACCATCGGACGTCCGATAGGTAAAGCCTTTTTCCTCTATGCACTTAACGACATCAATTTGCTCCTGGATATGGTCGGTTGCTTTGCACCAAATGGTTGGTTCGAGTATGTTCAGCTGTTTCAGATCATTAATAAATGCCTCGGTATACAATTCGGCAATTTCCCAGGCACTTTTCCCGGTGCGCTTGGAACCCGCTTCCATTTTATCTTCCCCGGTATCGCCGTCGGAAACCAGGTGCCCGACATCGGTGATGTTCATGACGTGGTTCACCTTGTAGCCGTTATAAGCAAGCACCCGGCGCAAGGTATCCTCAAACAGGTAGGTGCGCAGGTTCCCAATATGAGCAAAGTTGTAAACCGTTGGTCCGCAGGTGTACAGACCAACTTCCTCAGGATTCAATGGCTCAAATTCACGCAATTCGCGCTTGTAAGTATCGTATAAATGCAATTTCATAGCTAACCTCTAATTGTTCTGGACTATTTCTGCGGATATAAATCCGCCCACCATTCTCCCTGGTCTTTCAATTGTTTATCAAACCAGGCGAGTATTGTCTGTTGCCAAATAATGCGTTTTTTGTAATCGAGAATATGATGATCCTGTCCTTTTACCTGAACATATTCGACATCCTTCCCTAATAGTTTTAATGCAACATAAAACTGATCGCTTTCGCCGGGAGGCACATTGGTATCGGAATCGCCGTGCAGTAATAACAGCGGTTTGTTCACTTTCTCTGCGTTGAATAACGGACTTTGATCGACGTAAATATCTTTTCGGTTCCAGGGAAAGCTTTCTGCCGTTGCGACAGAGCTGTAAAGATATCCCCAGTAGCCTTCGCCCCAGTAGCTGGAGAGCGCACTGATGCCGGCATGAGAAATACCGGTTGCAAACATATCGGTTTGTGTCAACAGGCTCATCGTCATAAATCCACCATAGGAAGCGCCGATACAACCGATTTTATCCTTGTTTACAAAAGGATGTGCCTCAAGAAATTTCTCTGTGCCTTCCATGATATCGGAGGCCGCCTGTTTGCCCCAATCGTTGACGTGCAGGGCAGAAAACGCCTGGCCAAACCCCGGCGCGCCGCTGGGCTGCATTACATAGACCATATAACCCTGGGCGGCAAACAAGTTCAGCGGATACCGTCCGCCAAAATTCCGTTCCACTACCGAAGTGCCACCATAATAGTAAACGATGCAGGGATACTGTTGCGCGGGATCAAAATTCGGGGGGTAATAAACCCGCCCGTCGATCGTTGTTCCCTGGTTGTTGGTAAAGTTGAAGGTCTTCAGATCACCAAAAGAGACATTGGCGTAAGTGGTTTTTTCCGGCGCGGAGAGCAGGCGATGTTTATTCTTTTTCAAATCAAGGATGTAGGCCTGATGGGGCATCTGCGCGCTGGAGCCATAGTAGATCGCCACTGGCTTATTGCGGGCAATATCGTAGGAGGAGACGACATCAATGCCGGTATCAATCGGCTGAAAGCTGTTTTTCTTGACGGAATAGGCGAAGAGGCGATAGTATTCGCGATCGATGGCGCTAAAGTAAATGGTATTGTTATCATACCAGTAACCGCTGTTAATCGCTGGATCAAAATCTTTGCTGATCGGCTGGGCGGATTTGCCGGCAATATCATAAATAAATGCCTGGGTGTCATAATCATTTGAAATAACACCTTCGGGGAGGTTCCGGCCGATGCCCTCAAACAGGGAAGCGCCACCGGTGATCAGCAGTTTTTTGCCGTTGGGAGACCATTGAACGTTGCCGATCCAGCCAAATTGACCGAGAGTATCAATCTTTAGCGTCGCCAGCGATAATATCGATAACGTGGATTGGGTATAGGGCCGTTGTTCATAATTATCAACCGTTTGAGAGAATATCAGTTTTTTCCCGTCCGGGCTAATTGCCCCCATGGAGGTGCCCAGTTTGCCGCTGGTTAAGCGCTGTCGGGCGCCGCTGTTTACATCGACGCGGTAGAGATATTCATTGGTACGGAAATAAGGCCACTTGTCCCGCAAACTGCGAAAATGCTTAACGCCTCGCTTATCTGCTTCCGGCGTCTCGGTGATTGTATAGATAATGAAACTGCCATCCGGCGCCCAGGAAAAACTTCCGAAATCGGCAACATCTTCCATTAAAGCGCTTTGAGAACCTGATGGCAAATCAACAATCCATAAGGTTGTTTTGCTATTGACGGAGTTTGTATAGGCAAATGTTCTACCACCTGGCGCCCAGCTAACCGGCCCGAGGGCGGTCCTGGCGCGAAAGGTTTGGATCAGCTTACCGGTGCTGACATTGCGCAATTCCATCCAGGACTCACTGCCGCCGCTTTCCGCCAGTACGCGACGATACTGCACCGTCGCCCACTCGCCATCAGCTGAGATGGAAACGCCGCTGATTTTCGGACCATCAAGCAGATGGTGGATGTTCATCACTTGTGATGGGGAGGTGGAGAGGGAAACGTCCGCTTCATTTGCCGGAGCATCCAGCGTCAGCACAGCCTTAATGTTAATCGCTGCATCTATATCCGGGTCGGAAAGCACTTTCAATAATACCAGGTGTTTGCCGGTTTCCAGTTTCAGGTTGTAACTCAGTTTGCCGGCGTCTTCTTTCTCGCTGCTGCTTTTTTGTGAAACGTTCTCGCCGTTCACATATAGCGTCAGCAAATGATGACTGTGGATGGTTAACTTGCCTTTCACCCAGCGATTCGCATTGATATATGATGCGAGATAGACTGTTTGCGGCGATTTGCCTTTGCCTTGCTTTATCTCAAGGCCATCATCCCCGGTATTTACGGCTGTCCAGCTCAGTTGCTGACCGGCAGACCAGGCCAGGTTTTCGCCGGCGCCCGGCCACCATGCCGTTACATCGCGGGTTTCAAAATTCTGCAAATCTTTCAGTTTGAAACCATCATCATGAAAAACGGGCAGCGGTGTTTTCACCGGACCTGCCTGCAGCCATTCGGTGATGGCGAGTTCCTTCTTGTTTTCCTCTGATTGTGCCTGTGATTGCGCTGTCATAAAAAAGATTACCCCGAGAATAAGAGTAAGTGGAAATAACCGTTTCACCTGGACCTCCTACAGAATAATTGAAAGATTCAAATTACCAAAGAACAAAATGCTTTCCGGTAAAAAGTATAAGATAGAAATATAATCATCCGAATTTACCCCACCTAACGACATTTTAATTGATTTGTTCATTTACTATCAATGCGTAATAAAAATGTTGTTTATCGCGTTTTTGAATTTTTTTCGAAACAAAATTCAAAATTTTCAGAATATTTGTGAAATAATGAACAAGCGAGTTCATTGTAAAAAGGAGAATAAAATGACAGCAGAAAAAAATAGTATCCTAAATAAGCCTAAGCGTCCCCGGGTTGTCATCATTGGGGGAGGATTCGGTGGTTTGTATGCTGCGCAGAATCTCGGTGGTCAGAATGTGGAAGTATTGCTGATCGATAAACGAAATTTTCACCTTTTTCAACCATTGCTCTACCAGGTTGCCACCGGCGGGCTATCCCCGGGGGATATTGCCTCTCCGCTACGAGCCGTGGTGAGTAAATACAAAAATATCCGGGTGATTAATGTAGAAGTGCAAAACATCGACCTTTCCCGTAAAAAAGTCTTTCTGGAAAATGAGGCTTATAGTTATGACCGGCTGATCGTTGCTGCCGGCGCGCAGCATCATTATTTCGGCAACGATCAATGGGCGCCGAAAGCGCCGGGATTGAAGACGATCGAAGACGCGCTGGAAATGCGCCGCAGAATTTTCCAGGCATTCGAAAATGCCGAGAAGGAAAACGATCCGCGGCAGCGCCAGGCCTGGTTGAATTTTGTGATTATCGGTGGTGGACCAACCGGGGTAGAGCTTGCCGGCGCACTGGCGGAATTGGCTTATGAGACGCTGAAAAATGATTTTGCCGCTATGGATCCCGCTGAAACAACTATTACGCTTATTGAAGGCGCATCTCGAATCTTAGGCAGCTACCCCGAAATACTCTCGGCCAAAGCACAAAAGACCCTGGAAAAGCTCGGCGTGAAGATCAAAACGAACTCCCTGGTTATCGATATTGATGATAATCAGTTAAGAGTGCAGCATGGCGCAGCGAGTGAAACGATTCCCGCAAAAACAATACTGTGGGGAGCAGGTGTTAAAATGGCCGGTCTGGTGGATATTCTGGCCCGGGAAAGTGGCGCCGAACAAGATCGTACCGGAAGATTACATGTGACTGCAAACCTTCTTCTGGAAAACTACCGGGACGTTTTCGTCATAGGGGATATGGCCTATCTGGAAGACAAAAATGGCCAGGCCTTGCCCGGAGTTGCACCGGTCGCGATGCAGCAGGGGAGATATGTCGCCAAATTAATCCGCAGGCAATTAAAAGGGAAGCAAGGAAAACCGTTTCGCTATCTTAACAAGGGCAGTCTGGCAGTCATTGGCCGTAATGCTGCCGTGGCGGACTTCGGATTTGCCCGTCTGGCCGGATGGCCCGCCTGGCTGGTTTGGATATTTGTGCATATTGCCTATTTGATCGAATATGAAAATCGCCTGTTGGTACTGATTCAATGGGCCAGTAATTACCTTACCCGTAAGAAAGGGGCGCGCCTGATTACCGGCGATTTGCCTGTTGATTTAGCAAAAGAAAAAGATGCTTCAAGTGTCTATGAATAAAATACTTAAATTGGTTTTTTGTGAGGACTTGACGGTAAAAGGAACCCTATTTTATGCTAACGCGTAGAAAATAAGAGTTGACAATAGT
>JAUIFT010000120.1 GCA_030430345.1 Calditrichia bacterium
CCATATGGTCTGGCAATTTCGCACCACTGGGGGTCAAACTCATCAAAATCATATCTTAAATTTTTCGGAATCGTCAGTTCAGATTTGGCGCGGATATCATAGCCTAAAATTGCGGATCCAATTTTGTAAAAATCATCGTTAGCAGGTGGAACGTGAAAAACAGCGAAATTCGGCATAATCTTCCTGAAGTATTGAATAGATGCGTTTTCTGGCAACGCTATTAAGTTGACAACAATTAATAGCTTAGAAAATACTGAAAAAGAAGAAAAGTTGCCAGAGGGAGATCGTTTTTTTGAATATTTTTCAGGAAGAAAATATAAAGGATAAACAAAGGCAGCAATCATCTTCATGATTGCTGCCTTGAAGATTTTTTAGCTGGACTGCAAACGCGAGAGAATTCCCTGAATTCTGCTTTTCTGAGCGTCAGGTGCTTTCTGTAAGGCTGTTTTGTAGTTTTTAATAGCATCGCTAGTATTTCCGGCGCGGTCATATCCTTCACCAAGGCTATCCCAAACATTCCAGGAATCCGGGTGACGTTTCACATTGAGTTTGAAAATACGCACTGCTTCTTCAACATTATTCTGACCAAGCAATTGATAGCCATAATTGTTTAATTCATTCTCACTACCAACATCTACCGCTTTTTTCATTGCCTTTTCAGCGCCTTTTTTGTTCCCCATACCATCCAGAAGGCGGGATTTGGCCTGCAGTGTTGCAAAATTATCACCCATATCGACAGCTTCGTTGATCGTTGCTAATGCGGCATCATTCTGACCATCCGCAAACTGCAAACGGGCTTTAATAGCGAGGTTGTTCTGGTTCTTGTTGCGGGTAATCGATTGTTCAATCAGAGACAATCCTTCTTTTATGTGTGTATTGTTATTGAGGCAATATGTCGCTGCCTGACGCCAGCCAAGCTCATTGAAGCCTGCCAGGCTCATTAGTTGTCCGCGCATATGCGACAATACGATACCATGGCCATCCATCTCGATAGCGAATGGCACCTTTACTTTTTCCCAGTGCATATAAGCGACGACAGATGTTCTGGTCACATCTTCAAAGTCATATCCCAGCCACTCCCGATGATCAGCGGAAACCGGGGTAACATCGACGCGAAGTGCATCTTCAGATTCCCGATAGTTAAAACTTCCCCAGGCGGTATGGTCCTTGTTGAAAATGATCGTCCAGCGGGATTCGCCCGGAATCATGTGCACGCCATAAGTGCCTGCCGGCAAAGCCTTTCCTTCGATACCCACATCATAGTCGAAAGTGATCGTTGTATTTTCATTTGCACCGGCTCTCCAGATGCTACCGTAGGGAACAACCCCATTCCAGATTTGGCGATTGCGTACCGATGGAGCGTGGTAATTAATGACTACATCATTAAATCCAATACGAATGGCCGTTTCGCGCTGCGGGCTCACCCGCGGAAATGACACCGGTGTTTGTGCCAGCAGTTCCAACGACAAGCTACCGACCATAACGAGTACTGTTAACAATAGTACAGAATAACGCTTCATATGCTTCTCCTTTATTTGGTGATCAAGAAAGGATGCAGCCACTTCCCACGGCTACGCCCAATGAATGTCAGCTTGTAATCTTCAAGATACTTGTATTCTGAATCGATTCAATCCCCCAAAAGGGTGTTTGGTATATTTGAAAAGAATAGCGGTTACGACTCACCATAATTGCTATTAACAATGATACTACGAGCGCTAGTAGCAACGAGGTCTAACAATGCAAGTTGCGTAGCTGGGATGAATTGCAAAAACAGGGATAAAAAGTGGGATTCAGGAGAAGCTCAGAGCGTCTAAACAAAAAAGGCGCTCAAGTGAGCGCCTTTTTTAGTAGTAACAAAGTTAGAAATCACTTCAAAAGCATTAGCTTATTCGTTTGCACAAATCTATCATTCCCAGAAACAGCCTCCATCCGATAAAGGTAAATACCGGAAGCCACCTGGGCGCCGGTATTGCTGGTGCCATTCCACTCAACAGCATAACGGCCGGCTGCCTTGTTGCCGGAAACCAGCGTGCGCACTTCCTGACCAAGCAGATTGTAAATCTTGATCACAACCTGTGCATTTGTTGACACAGCATAACGAATGGTCGTGCTCGGGTTAAACGGATTCGGGAAGTTTTGCGATAATTCAAATGCATCGGGCAGAGAATTTTCGAGGTCATTAATACCGGTGACGCTGCCGAGGGCAAGTATTTCAACATCATCAATACAGGCTTCCACCAGGGACCCGCCACCGAAGTCGCTGGCCACGAAACGAATTTGCATGCTGTCCGTAGCAGGCAGATAATCTTCTAGGTTGAATTGAATCGATTCCCAACCATCGGTAGACGCATTGGTATTTTCCAGATTCACCCAGGTTTCTCCACCATCATTGGAAATATCAACAACCCAGAAATCCTGACCCGGATTGTTACCGAGGTCGTTTGAATACCACTTATAATAGCTCAATACCGGATTCTGCATACCGTCGACATTAATAATCGGAGAGAATAAGGTTGTTTTTCCGCCATCAACATCATAGGTGCCGGCACCGCCGGAATTACGACCATCGGTAACAAAACAATCGGTACCATTAGGGGTGTTATCATTTTCCGGTTGGCTGCCGCCACTCGTTGCCTGCGGATCCATCCTGTTCCAGATACCGGTAGTGGCATTATCATCCGACGCACCGATTGTCCACCCGCTTTCCGCTTCCAGGGGATCAAAAAGAATTTGATCGTAGCCGACGAGGAAGGTGTAGGATCCATTGCGCGGAAAACGAACATCCTGATTCGCTGCAACATCCCGCATATGGATATAATAGTCGACTTTTGCGCCCCGTGCCTGTGCAGGAATGTCTGCCTGATATTCATTGGCATTTATTTCCTGGGCATCCACACGCATTTCTGTTTGAAATCCATCGATGGAATAGACTACAGCGAGAGAGTCAACCCCAGGTCCGAAACCGGTAACTTCGAAGGTAACCGGATAAGCACTGGTTGTATCTGGAGTGTTTGCTACAGGAGTGTGGTTAAAAGATGCCAGAATAAACAACGAACTGCCAATACCGTGATTATTAAAAGCTTCCACAATCTGGTCCATATGCGGGGTGCCATTATCGAGATCGCCATCATCGTCATCCGCGATCAGCACTTCAATAAACCATTCGCTAAATGCGGTACCGAGATCCGCATCATCCGGAGTTCCCCAGCGGGCAAAGTGGAACAAGTCCCGGGCAACTTCCCGGGAAGTCAGCTGGCGCAAATCCCAAAAAGCGCCCCCGATAATCAATCCATCGGAATGAGAAGAACCAGTTACATTATCCGGATACCGCCGGGTGTTGGAAATAAAGCGCAAAGTGGTGCCGGGTCCAAAGAAGCCTCTGCCGATATTGGGGACATCTTCCACCATAGCTGACAATACATCGGCAATACCTTCGTGAGTTGCGCCGTTAATCATACCAAACTGCGCACCCGCCTGTTGAAACAAACGGTCATTAACACCATGGCCATACTCATGATAAACCACTGAGGGCATTTGGCCGATATCCGGGCACCCGCCACCAGCATTGAAGAAATTAATACCAACCCCGTCCCAAAAAGCATTACAGGGCCAAATCGGGTTTTCCGGGCCGATATTCACCGAGCAAGGCATACTATAATCCATTGCAGTCATATTCGGATCCAGCGTTTTCAAAAAATTGTAGACGAATGTACCGTGGAAATAAGAATCTCTTTCAGACGCCAGGGAATTGTTGTCGTCCCAGAGAATATCCAATGTATCGCCGGGATCGACAGTGCCACTATAATCAGCATTGGGGCCGTTGGCATTACGGACGTCCAGCCAGGGGCTGGAGAGTCTGGCTGTCACATTGCTGGTTGCGGTAATATCTGTCTCTGCATAGCCGGCGCTGTCAGTTACTAGCTGAGCCCCATCAACGGATACCCGCAGGTCTGTCATGCCTTCTTCAACGAAAGGGCCGGTGGGAATTTCCAGCTGAACCATACCGTTGACCTGCACGCCCGTCGATTCATAGCGAACGCGGTTATGCCGCCAGATAATTTCCCCGGTATGTGCATCTACAAACACATCATAATTCCCCGGCGTGCTTTTCGTCTGAACATTTACCTCGTATACCAGGTGATATGTCAGATTCTGACCAGTGCGCACCGGCAGTACGTACAGTGTCCCTTCCCCGGCAACATTGTCGGTAGCAGAATTAAATTCCAGTCCCTCCAATGCCATAAACTGGGCATCCTGATAGGAGATTAACGGATTCATATCAAGTTCGATTTCCGGATAAAAATCGGCACCAAAAGCCATCAAATTTCCGTTCTCGAAAAAGCGTAATTCAATTTCGGAGAATAGTACTGGTACATCGCCCTTCATTTGCTTGAAGGTAACATACCATTTATTCCGCACTTTTTGTGCACGCATCATTGCCAACTGAGTGGTTTCCACCCGGAGCGCTTGACTGTTCTCTTGCAAGAACTTTCTGGAGGCAGCTTCGATGTTATCTTTCGTCAATACACCAAAGCCTTCAACGGGAATTCCTTTTCCAAAGGCACGATGCGGCGTGCCGGTTGCCTCATTCCATTGCACCGACCAATTACCATGTTTCCGTTGAAATTCCTGCCATTGGAAAGATCTTGTCATTTGGAATTGTTTTGACCGATCAAAAGACATCTCGGTATTTACTTGCGCGGGTAGTAAAACAGACCCGTCTGCCTCTACTCTATTTTGTCCGGACAGCGCTGCCGGAATCAGCACTAACAGGGACAATAAAAATACGGTGAAACGAACTCTCTGCATAGCATTCCTTTCCTTTGATTGAGCATAGCTCTTTAGCCAATTAAGATGTAAACGCCTCTAAAAAATTTGCCAATATTTAGGATAGATACATTAGATGTGCTAAAAGAAGAAGGCATCTATGGAAACAATCCCTGCCCAGGGAATGAGGTCAAATTAATATATACCCAAAAGCTTTAAGGCAATCATTAGTATTGCTACAAATAATACCGCTTTTATTGCCTTGTCCCCCCTCCGAACAGATAATTTTGCCGCCCACCAGGCGCCAAAAGAATTTCCCGCAGCGAGACCGAATCCCAATAGCCAGTCAATTTTTCCATTTAGCATAAAGACAAGTAAAACCGGCAAGGTGTAAATAAACACAATAAAGACCTTGTGCATGTTCACCTTTACCAGGGAAACTTTTAGCAAATGAAACAATGCAGCCATCAACAGGAAGCCAACGCCGACTTGTATAAAGCCGCCATAAAAACCAATTCCCAACAATGCGGGATAAACCATCCAGCCTCTTTTTTTGCTCTTAAGAGCATCAATATCTCCTTTGCCGACCGGGGAAAATAGCATCGATATAATGACGCCAATCAACACAATCGCAAGGATACGCTGGAACCAGGCATCGCCAATTTTTACCGCAGCGATCGCCCCGGCAATTCCTCCCGGCAAAGTCCATAACGCCATTTTAAAGCTCAACTTAAACTCAGACATTTTTTCCTGGCGAAAAGACAGAATAGCAAAGATATTTTGGATTAAAATAGCCACCCGGTTAGTGCCATTGGCAAGTGCGCTATCCAGACCCATAAAGATTAGCGCCGGCAAAGTTAAAGCGGAACCGCCCCCGGCCATAACGTTGATCATCCCGGCAGCAGCACCAACAGCAAATAAAATCAAGAATTGGCCATATTCCATCATAGATCTTCCAGTTTAAGCACGATTTCTGCATTTAATACTTTATGCCGACGAGCGTTCTCTTCCCGATCAGTCTTCACTTCGATGATTGCCGATCTTCTCTCATTCTGCAATTGATGATATACATCCCGCAATTCACGCAGATTACCGGGGTAAAAATACGGCAAACCGGCAAAATTGGCAATAGATGCAAATTCATAGTTGTGTGGCGTACCAAAATTCTTTTCAAAGACGTCTTCAACTTTGGCAATCGGCAAGAACGAAAAGATTCCACCCCCTCCATTATTTATCACCACGACAATTACCGGATATTCATTCTCGGCAATTTGCACAACGCCATTCAGATCATGGATAAATGCAAGGTCGCCCACGATAGCAGTTACCGGTTTCTTCAGCCCCTGCGCAAATCCGGCCGCACAGCTGATGGTGCCATCAATACCACTCGCTCCCCGATTTGCCGCTACCCGGGCATTGCTTTGGGGCATTCCGTAAGCATCCATATCCCGCACTGGCATGCTGGCAGCTAAAAACAAACCTGAACCTGCGAAGATTTCGGTGGAAATCAATCTGGCAACTGCGACTTCATCGATTTCGTCCAATTCCTGATCTCGTCCGCGCAAGACCTCGCCAACATTGGTTGAGTACAACTGCCAGCGACGCAAATAGGCATTCGGTTCAACCGGTTGTATTGCAGGACTAATTACTTTAACAAATTCGCTAATATCGCAAGTTAAGCGCATGCTTAGCTGGTGCGTTGGATCATACTTCTGATCGCCCGGAAAAGCAGCGATATAGTTTCCCGGCGAACAGCGTTCCAGATACTGCGACCATTTTTTCGACACCATTCTATGGCCGAGATGGATGACTGTATCCGGTTGAAGATTCTCAGCCACCGCCCGGGAGGATAATACCGCATCGTAGTAAAGTATATGCTGAGGAAAATTTTCCAGGCGTAATCCGGAGGTGATATCCGCAAACACCGGCCAGTTTAATAGGCCCGCCAGTTTTTTGACTGCTTCAACATCCGCAACAGAAGACAATCTTCCGATACTCAGTATCCCATTTTGAGTATTTTTAATGACATCCGTCAGACAGGCCACTACCTCCGATGCCGGAAGAATGTTCAGACGAGCGTGGCGGGTATAGGGAGTATCGTTCTTCCTCCACCGCTTAGCGACCGTTTTCAACAAATCAGCCGGATTGCCAAGCGGCGCGAGCGGCTCCCGGAACATACAATTCAAATGCGCAACACCAGCCGGCTGGGAGCGCGATTGGAAAACCATCTGGTCAACTGTTGTCAGCAACATCTCAGGCTCGATATGTGGATCCGGGCAGGGTAAATCGAAAAACCATTTTGCGTATCTCCCAAACAATCCAACCTGGTCTATGGTTTGATTCGCACCGGTATTTCGTAATTCCGGCGGACGATCTGCAGATAAAACGATGATAGGGATATTTTCCTGGGCGGCTTCAATTATTGCAGGGTAATAATTCGCGGCCGCTGTTCCGGAGGTGCATACTAATACTGCCGGT
>JAUIFT010000121.1 GCA_030430345.1 Calditrichia bacterium
GGGCAGCAGTTAACAGAACCAGCATTCTTGGCGATGTTACCGGGTCAATTATTTTCAATTGGGGGGATCATTCCGGAATTTCCCCGGATTGAATTTTTTCCTGAAGCAGTTCATAATATTGCCTGACACGAGGATTACTGCTGTTGATATCCGCTTTCTGGATAATTTCGTAAGCTTTTTGCCATTGTTTCGATCTTATAAAAACACCGGTAAGATTGATCAGGGTGTGCTCCATGCGGGGAGAAAATTCTAAAATTCTTTCATATATAGCAATTGCCTGATCAATATTTCCGGAACGTTCATGGGTCGTTGCCAGATTGTTCAGAAGAATAATATGGTTTGGATGAACCTGCTCGCCAGCGAGAAATTCTACACTCGCTTTAGTGATTGCATCCCGTTCTGTCTGAATTTGTTTTGTCCAGACTAATCCGCGCCGTAAAGCCAGCGGGGTTGCCATGGGGTCCATGTTGTAGATTGCTGTTTCTGCTTTATTTAAGAGACTGATTGACTGTTTCCAGTTTTGTTGCTTCTCGGCTCTTAATGCCTCCTTTGTGAGGAATTCCGATTGCACACGGGAAAATCCTGCCCAGGTCGAAAATAGTAAACCTCCGATAAGCCCGGCAATGAAAACGCGTTCCCATATGCTATCAGCCGCTTTTTTTATCGGTGAAATTCTATGATTGAATGCCAGTAAAACGCCGATGGAAAGTCCGAAGAAAGACATGTGAACGATGCGTTCTTTGGGGAAAGAGAATGTGGCAATAATTATATAAGCGATAATTCCCGCGGATATGAAATATGCAGCGAGCCGGGAATTACTATCGGGAGAGAAACGAATCGCTTTATATCCATAAAATAGTGTTATTGCAAAAATTAGTAGATAAAGTAAACCACCGGCAATACCTGTTTCAGCAAAGGTCCAAAGAAAATCGTTATGTGGCCGGATATAATTTATTTTCCCACTGCCGGACCGGAGGCCGTCTGTACCGTACTGGTTCAAGGCTATTTTCCAGTTGCCGGGACCAACACCGGTAATGGGATTATCCAGGGTCATCGCTGCACTTTTCTGCCACATAATCAGTCGTTCGCTGATAGAGGATGTTTCCCCCTGCCCACCGGTAATCGCCTGATTCAAATGAAAGTTCTGGGATGTGCGAAAATTGTGGATAAAAATAGTTGCGAAAATTGGTAATATTGTGACCCCAACGATTAAGATCGCTCGCCGGGAAATTATCTTGCTCACATCTTCGGAGAGCTGCATGTGCGGAAGAAAGCGGGGGAGTAGTATAATGCTGAGAAAAATGACAGATCCGGCCAGCCAGGAAGCGCGGGAATGGATGATGCCAATGATAAGAACCGCAAATATGTAGCTGAGGATAGAAAACAGTCGCCATTGCCCGCTAAGCACAAATAATCCATAAAGAATAAATGGCAGCATAAGGATCAGCGCGCTGGCCAGTAAATTCTTATTTGCCAACGTCGCATAAATAATGAAGTTGCCGGGAATTTCTGTAAATGCCACGCCATAAAATTGGCAAAGACCGATAAAGCAGAGTAGAAATGAAACTATCGTTATTGCTGCCGAGAGCGCTTCAAGCAGCCGGTTATTCGCCAGTATTAATAAACTGCTGAATAATATCAGCGCAATCAACAAAACAATCTTTAATATTTCAACAATGCCTTCAGAGAAATTAACCGCAAAACATAGGCTGATGATATTTACGCCAAGAAATGCTAACAGAACAAAAAAAAACGGCTGTTTTAAAAGGGGGGAAAGCGGTTGGCGTAAATTGTTTCTCTTCGGAGAAAAAATAAAAAGCAAAAAGATCGTAAGTGAGAGGGATAGCAGAAAAAAACGCGGCATAAGCACTGGTTCTACCGTTTGCGAAGAGAAGAGAAACGGCAGTATAATAAAAATAGCTGCTCCAAAAACAATTTCAGGAAAAGTGAATGGCTGGTTATCCGTTTGAGATGCCTTTTTGCGGGTTTTACCCGATTTTTTCGATCGTTTTTTCATACAGATCCCTGATACTTCCGTAGTGTTGATTTGGAGAATATACAATATTCGTTTTTATTAAAAAATAAAACCTCAAAAACCCCGGAAAAAACAGTAGATAAGCGGAAATCTTTTTAATTTTTATTCTTGCATTTAGAACAGGCACCCTTTAAATTTTTCGCTCACTACCGTGAAGGGGCGGTAGCTCAGTTGGTTAGAGCGCTACGTTGACATCGTAGAGGTCGTCAGTTCGACTCTGGCTCGCCCCACTCTGCAAAGCCGCGAATTATTTTATTCGTGGCTTTGTTCGATAAAGCAGTAAGCTACACTGTCGTTTTTCGACTTCCAATCCATTTATCTGGTAAACCGATCAATGGTAAAGCAGGTAGTGTTTTATAGCGGGAGTATTTGGATTTGAGGCTTACGAGGCGTATCTTGCAAGGTAGCTGGAGAAACATCGGGATTGCCCGGGTTAAAGCTGGAAGGCCTTTATCGCTTTAAATTATGTTCTGAAAATTCGTGGGCTGGATTATGAATTTGAAGCAAGTTCCGATGTATTTTAATGACTCAGAAAAGCCGCGACGTTTTTAATGCTGTAAACAAAAACAACCGCCGGGCATTTACGGGAACGTTAGCAGGATTTCCGTCGTATCTTATTCGCGAATTAAAAATGTGTGTATTCAGATTTCGCGTATTTCAAGAAAGTAACGAGGGCGCAATGAGTATCTTACCTTTAATTAAACAATTAACCGAGGATATAAACTTAAAGAAATAAGTTCATTAAGTTAACAGGAGAAACACATCAACAAAAATAGTAGATTTACCAGGATTAATGATCAAATTCGTGCATCGGAAGTGCGCGTAATTGCCGAAGATGGAGAACAGCTTGGCATATTACCGACATCAAAAGCACTGCAGAGAGCAATCGATGTAGAATTGGATTTGGTCGAAGTGGCCCCAAATGCCACCCCACCGGTTTGCCGAATTATGGATTTCGGTAAATATCAATACGAGAAAAGCAAGAAGGAAAAAGAGGGTAAAAAGAAGCAGCATCAGGTGACTGTGAAAGAGATCCGTATGCGCCCAAAAACGGATACACATGATCTGGAAACAAAGCTGAAGCAAGCCCGAAAATTCCTGGAGCATCGCAACAAAGTAAAATTCACTGTCATCTTTCGCGGTCGTGAACTTGCGTATAAAGATATGGGGCGGGATTTACTGGAAAGCGTCGTAGAAACCCTGGAAGAAATTAGCGAAATTGAAACGCCTATCAAGATGGAAGGCCGCCGGATGACAATGATGCTTGGGAGCAAAGTTACATAATCATCGGCTAATTCCTTATAAAAATTGAACTTCATTCTCCTTTATCCAGCAGGTGTCACTAAAAAATTACAATCTTTTTAAAAGATCGTTGTTTTAAGGGCAAAAGCATGTTAAAATAGCAGCCTTTTGTAAACGTGCCTGAAATTTTCGGGTAATTTTCCCCGGCTGGATAAAGGGAAAGCTAAAAAGCACATTCGAATATTTGCCGTTTTAAATTGTGAGGATCTTTAAATGTCGAAAATGAAATCAAATCGAGGTGCAAAAAAGCGGTTCAAACTGACCGCCTCGGGGAAAATCAAGCACCGCAGAAATTACAAGAGTCACATTCTGACCAAGAAATCCCCCAAGCGGAAGCGTGATCTGAGAAAATATAAGTATGTTCATGAATCGGATGAATCACGTGTAAAGGCAATGCTGCTGGCGTCGTAAAAATGCAATGGGGACCGACCATCCTATTTTGTAGTTTTGCAAACCCGTATTGCCAGCTTGTTAAATTGATATCAAAATCTCCTGGAGGAAATAATGCCAAGAGCAAAAAACAACGTTGCTGCGAAGCAACGACATAAAAAAATTTTAAAGCTTGCTAAAGGATACAGACTTAGCAAGAGCCGTCTGTATAGGACTGCGAAAGATCAGGTAGAAAAAAGCCTGCGCTATGCTTACCGGGATCGTCGTCAAAAGAAACGTCTATTCCGCCGCCTCTGGATTGTTCGTATTTCTGCAGCCTGTGAAATGAATGGTATTAAGTATTCCCGTTTTATTCATGGGTTAAAACAAAATGAGATCAATTTGGATCGTAAAGCGTTGGCGCATCTCGCGATGCACGAACCCGATGCATTTAAGTCCCTGGTCGAGCAGGTTGCCGGCTAAGGGCTTTCATAACTTGTTTTGACCTTAAATAGGAATTGGATAACTATTCAATTCCTATTTTTGTATAGAGTGGATTATACATTTTGTTAAACCTGGAAGTAAGATGAAAAACAAAATTGATGAAATTCGTGAATTGTTTGAAAATGATCTTGCCGCAGCAGATAATGCTGAGCAGGTAGAAGCATTGCGGATTAAATACCTTGGGCGCAATGGCCTGGTAACCGGTTTAACCCGGGGGATTAAAGACATCGCCCCCGCGGATCGCCCGGCTTTCGGTAAGATGATCAATGTTCTGAATAAGGCTGTAAAAACAGCTATTCAGGAAAAGCAGAACGGACAGGGAGGTGGCAAAAGTGCCGATAGTATCGATCTCACTTTGCCTGGTCGCAAGCCCCGCGTCGGCGGCCTGCATCCGCTCAGCCAAATCCGGGAAGAAATTAAGCAAATTTTTGGACGAATGGGATTTGCCATTGTGGACGGGCCGGAAATCGAAACAGATTACCTCAACTTTGAAGCATTGAATATTCCCAAGCTGCATCCGGCGAGGGATATGCAGGATACTTTGTATATCTCTGAAGAACTGGTGTTGCGCACCCACACCTCACCGGTGCAGATTCGTACGATGCAAAACCGGAAGCCGCCGATCCGGGTTATCGCTCCGGGAAGAGTGTATCGGCGGGACACCCCGGATGCCAGTCATTCACCGTTCTTCCATCAGATTGAAGGCTTGTGTGTGGATGAAAACATTTCCCTCGGGGATCTAAAAGCTATTTTGGCCGCGTTTACCCGGGAAATGTTTGGTGAAGGCACCCGGATTCGCTTTCGCCCCAGTTATTTCCCGTTCACCGAACCCAGTGCGGAAATGGATATGTGGTGGGAATCCTCCAAAGGCGGCCGCTGGCTGGAGCTTTGCGGCTGCGGAATGGTACACCCAAAGGTGCTGGAAAATGTTGGTATCGATCCGGATAAATATTCCGGCTGGGCCTTTGGCGCCGGCATCGATCGTATCGCTATGTTAAAGTTTGGTATTGATGACCTGAGATTGTTCTTCGAGAATGACATAAGATTTTTGGAGCAGTTCTGATGAAAGTATCCTATAACTGGTTAAAAGAATTTGTTGACATTGAGCTCGGCCCGGATGAGTTGGCTGATCGTTTAAGCATGGCTGGCTTCGAGGTTGAAGAAGTAGTCATGAAAGGCGTAGACTACCCCGGTGTTGTGACTGGGAAGGTGGTTGAAAGAAGCAAACACCCTAATGCCGATCGCTTATCCGTTTGTACAGTGGACATCGGTGCGGAAGAAACATTAAATATTATTTGTGGCGCACCGAATGTTGATACCGGACAGATTGTGCCGGTCGCGACAGTTGGCACGGAGTTGCCCGGTGGATTTAAAATTCTCTCAGGGGATGATTTGTTCTGAGGAAGAACTTGGTTTAGCGGAAAAATCGGAAGGTATTTGGGTGTTGGGTGATGATTTGCCCCTCGGAAAAACGTTGCCGGAGGTGCTGGATTTTGAAACCGATTATGTGATCGATTTGTGGGTGCCACCGGTTCGCCCGGATGCGCTTTCCCATATTGGCATCGCCCGGGAGGTCGCTGCATTCACCGGGAAATCGCTGAAAGTACCTGCGCCAGACTATGCGGAAAGTTCCTCAGATGTGAATGACCATGCTGCTGTTGAGATTGAGTGCCCGGATGGATGCCCCCGCTATACGGCGAAATTGATTCGCAATATCAAACTTGGGCCGTCACCGGATTGGATGGCGCGTCGCCTGGAAGCAGTAGGCATGCGCTCAATTAACAATATTGTAGATATTACCAACTACGTCATGCTGGAAACCGGACAGCCGCTGCATGCATTCGATTATGAATTGATTGCTGGCGAAAAAATCATTGTCAGAGAATCAAAGGCTGGCGAAAAAATCACAACGCTGGACGACAAAATCCACGAACTGCAGGCGGGGACAGTATTAATTTGTGATGCCGAGAAACCTGTCGCATTGGGCGGCATTATGGGCGGGTTAAATTCCGAAGTAAATGATAATACCCGTCATATCCTTCTGGAAAGCGCCAGTTTTTCCCCGGACTATATCCGGCGGAGTTTACGCTACTTAAAGATGCATTCCGAAGCCTCGCAGCGTTTCGCACGAGGATGCGATCCCAATGGTGTTTTACACGCCCAGAATCTGGCAGTCTCATTAATGGCAAAATATGCCGGTGGTGAAATTGATGGCGGTGTTGTGGATACATATCCGACTCCGGCGGAAGCTTCCCGGATACCTTTCCAGCCGGACGCCGTGAACCGCTTGCTGGGAACAACGCTTTCCGACAACGAGATGATAAAGTTGCTGGAAAGTATTGAGCTGGCAGTGGAAGATGGGCAGGTCGTTGCTCCGACATTCCGTCCGGATATGCGCCGCACGGCGGATGTTGCCGAAGAAGTCGGACGTCTCTATGGCTATAATAACATTCCAGCCAGCACGATGTCGCCGTTGGCTTACGACAATGTATTCAATGAATTTGATGATTTCGTCGATTACCTGCGGCACATTCTCGCCGGCGGCGGGCTGCGCGAAGTGGTTACAAACAGTATGATTGTTGCGGAAACCTGGGAGAAATTGACGGGCGGCGCGATTTTTCCGATTATGAATCCTATTAATCAGGAAATGACCGGCATGCGCAGCAGCCTCGTGCCAAGTTTGCTGGAAGTGGTTCGCTGGAACCAAAACCGCCAGGTTCGCGATTTGGCTATCTTCGAAATTGGACGTGTCTTTTATCATTCCGGAGATCTGAAAAAACGACCGGATGAAGAGATGCGCGTTGCCCTTGCCATGTCCGGCAAGAGTGAAGAAACGCTGTGGTACTCTTCGAAGAAAGATGTTGATTTTTATGATCTTAAGGGCCTTGTTGAATATTTCGCGGATAAAATACCGCTTGACAAACTTCAATTTATTCCTTATGATAATTTTGCTGTAACCAGTCAGGCTGTCAAGGTTATGGCAGGTGATCAGGAGATCGGGTTTCTT
>JAUIFT010000122.1 GCA_030430345.1 Calditrichia bacterium
ATGGGCAACTTCAAATTTGCCCTTCTTCATTTTGTAAGCGCCGGTGAACGCCCCTTTTTCATGGCCGAATAGCTCACTTTCCAGCAGGTTTTCGGGAATCGACGCGCAGTTGATTTCTACTAATGACTGGCCTTGTTGCTTGCTTTGGTAATGAATCGCGCGGGCAATCAGCTCTTTTCCGGTGCCGCTTTCTCCGCGAATCAAAACCGTCGCATCAGACTGCGCCACTTTGGCAACTTTCTGAAATACCTGCTGCATCTTGCCGCTAACGCCGATGATATTGTCAAAGCGATACTTGTTGTTTAGTTTGGATTTCAGGCTTTGATTTTCCCGGATCAGATGGTGCTCCTGCAGTGCCCGGCGAAGGATAATCAATAGCTCATCCAGATTGATCGGCTTGGTCAGGTAGTCATAAATACCCATCTTCATTGCGTCGACCGCATTTTTGACGGTGCCAAATGCGGTCATCATGATAATCTTGATGTCGGCATGCTTTTCCAGAACCATTTTTGAAAGGGCTAAACCATCCTGGTCGGGGAGGAGATAATCCATCAAAACAACTTCAAAAGAGCCTTTTTCCATAGCAGCGAGTGCCTGCCGGGCATTTTTGGCCTTGGTGATTTCAAATGACTCGTCTTCGAGAATTTCTGCCAGTCCGTTCAGGGTATTAATATCGTCTTCGACAAGCAGTATCTTTTCTTTCATCAATTATAATCCTGTAAATTCGTTTGTCCGGCTTTTCTGTGTTCCGACTGCGTGTTTTGAACGGTGATAAACTTCGTTTAAATAAATCCAGGGACAAAATAAGTCGCTGATACATGGTTTGTAGCAATTTAGTTATGCCCATTTGTAGATTTGCAAATTTGCAAATGGGCAAGGGGAGCAAAACTGCTGGTGACTTGTTTATTGCCTGGTAACTTTTGTCCCTTAATTTAACTGACTTTAATATAAGGGTTTCCGGCAAAAATTACTAGTTCTCATTTCGGGCCGGAGCGGTTTGGTCGATTGGCAGATCGATGATGACCGCGGTGCCTTCACCAATTTTACTCTTGATGTAAACATCCCCTTGATGCCCCTGGACAATTTGCTTGGCAATGGCCAATCCCAGTCCGCTGCCAGCCCGTTTGGTGGTGTAATAAAACTCAAAAACTTCCTGGAGAATCTCTTCCGGAATCCCTTCGCCGCTGTCATGAAATTCCATCTTGACGAAGTGCCGGTTATTCTTGTTGGACTTCCCCGGTTCAACGATGGTGGTCCGCACCGAAAGTTTGCCGCCATCCGGCATGGCATCGAAAGCGTTTACGATAATGTTATGCAGCACTTGTTTGAGTTGATTGTAATCCAGCATGCCGCAAGGATTTTCCGTTGTCAACGACTGTTCAATTCGAATATTTTTTTCCGTCGCCTGTGCTTCGTGCAGTAGCAATACTTCCTCCAATAAATCATGTATATTAATTCGAATCATGTTTAGTTCCGGCGGACGGGCAATAATTAAAAAATTAGTAACCAATTCATTCATTCGAGTGATTTCCGATGAGATAATATCGAGATACTTCGTTTTCCGTTCCGGGGCGACATCCGGCTTATGGATGGTCTTTTTCAGGATTTGCATATTGATATTCATGGCATTGAGCGGATTGCGGATTTCGTGGCTCACCAGGGAGGCAAAGCGGCTGAGCGCTGCCAGTCGTTCCATGCGGCGCAGGCGGATTTGATTCTTGTGAAGTGATTTTGCCATGGAGTTAAATTCCTGGGCCAGTTCTGCCAGCTCGTCCCGGGTCTGCATTTCAATTTTATGCTGCAAATTCCCTTCACCGTATTCCCGCACTCCCTTCACCAGGGTAAGCAATGGTTTCGTAAAACGCTGCACGCCCAGCAAGCCGATAATGGCTGCGATGAGAATGGTTAAAGCGGTTAAATAAAGCACTCGTTTCTGCATTTGTGTTGCCAGGGCAAAGGCTTCCCGGTGAGATTGCTGAACAACAACGCCCCAGTTGAGCTCCGGTACATTCTCATAAACGAGAACGTGGGTATCTTCTCCCAGTTGATAGGCAGTGGTTAGCTCTTTTTCTGTTTTCAGGGAAGAAAAGAAATCGAAACGGGAGTAATCTTCCTTCTCAAAAACCTTGTCTTTATTATTATGGGCAATTACCCGGCCTTCCCGGCTGAGCAGGAAAACAAAACCGGTGTCGCCAACGGGAATATTATCAACGAGCGCCCAGATGCTGCGCAGCTCAATCTCTGCGACAATCACCCCGACAATCTGCCCGAAACGCTCTATCGGTTCGGCGATAGACATCAGGGGAAAGCGTGATTGGGTAAAATAAACGTCCGAAAAATATTCCTTTCCCTGAATCCCATCGATAAAGAAGGGATCATCCCGGAAATTGAGATTTTCCTCGCCGAAGCGCGTGGTTGCATTGACCCGTCCACTATCGCTGAGAATGAATACTTTCCGGAAAATCGGGTATTCTTCCTTGAGGCGGTTCACCAGATTGATTTGCTCAATCGGATCCATTTCGATCGCATCGCGGGTTAAGGTCGCCGTTTGTAAAATAGTGAGCGGCTCGCGGATAAAGAGAAGGATTTCATTACTGGCGCGTAAGGCGGTTTCCCGGTTCTTTTCGTAAATGTAGGTTTGCAGCGTATCCTGCGTGAGGGAAATAAGCACCAGGCTAACGATGACCAGCGGCAACACACCGAGGGACATGTAAGAGACGATCAGGCGATTACTGATCTTACGGGAGAGAAAGCGGTCAAACTGCCGCTTTAACAGCCGCATCCTGGTGTTCAGATTTAGTTTCATTTGTATTTCTGCTTCTCTTTGGGCACGAACCAGGTATCAATCGGGTTCATCCGATAGAAGAAGTCCGGGCCGTTTTGAAAAGTGGAACGAAACTCGTAAAAACGATTGCTTAATCCGATGAGAATTTGTTTTTGAAAAAATAGAAATACCGCGGGCATTTCATCACGGGCAAATGTCTGTAAACGATCAAAGGAGTTTTCCCGAAAATTCTTTTTGTCTTCTACCAGTTTAAAAAATCCATCCATATAACCGTTTTGATAGTTGGGGACTCTCTGCCGGGCGCCAAGCACTTCGAAATAAAATTTTTCCACTGCATCGGAAAGATATTCCGGGTGATAGGTGTATGTATAAATCATCGCCTGGTAGCCGCTGGTTTTCAGCCGCTCTTTTTTCTCATAGGGGAAAACCGGAGTGGGTTGAACCTGAATGTTTAGTTCGGAGAGGTCGATGGCAATTGAGCGGGCGATATTCGCTTCCAGTTCGGAGTTTTGGGAAAACAATAATTTAAAAGAGAGCGGGCGGTTATTGCGCGCCATTAAGTTTTGCTGATTGGGGCGCCAGCCGGCCCGGCGCAGCATTCGTAAAGCGACCTCCGGATCATACTCAAAGTTTTTCCCATAACGATTGAAAAGTGATTTCTTGTAATAGGGCGAAGAAGAAGGCACCAGGGTATTCGCGACTTCTGCTGTTGAGCTGATGAAACGATCGACAATCTGCCGGCGGTTAACCGCTGCATAAATTGCCTGGCGAACTTCCGGTTGGGAAAGCGGGAAGCTTTTCACGTTAAAAAGCATGACCGTTACCTGAACTTCCGTGCGCGGAATGCCGAAAACAACAATGCGGCTGCCCATCAGATCATAAATGTTGCGGGCGTTGTTTTCATCCGGCAGCTCGATGTAATCAACATCGCCATTCACCAGCGCATCAATCAATTCCTGTTCGTCATCAAAAAACTGGAGCTTGATGCGGTCGAGGAACGGTTGCCCGGAATAATAGAATGGGGAGGATTTTAAAGTGAGCATATTCTCCGCCTGGGTCTCAAACTCAAACGGTCCCATGCCAAGTGGCTTTCTTTCACTGAAAAAGTCGTAGCCAAATTTTAACAAGCCCTGGTAGTAATCCCGGGAAAGAATAGGGATATCGGCAATTTTCAGGTTAAAGGATTTATCCGGCTCATACAGCTCAAAGATGATTTCCAGATCGCCTTTGATGGTAACAGACTTCAGATTGCTGAAATCCAATTTACGGTTCAGGTTAAATCCACCGTGCTTTTTTACTACCTCGAAAGTAAAAACAACATCGTTGTTAGAAAGACGCCGGCCGTTCTGGAAATTGATATTTCGCTCCAGTATCATTCGCCAGATACGGGCGTCATCTGTTTCGATATAGCGGGCAATTAAGTCGGGTGGGTTAACAACCTTGTCAGGAATTTTGGTCAGCCCGTATCCATAAATCATCTGGATGATTTCTTCGTGGATCGGGGAAGTGATTTCAAAGGGGTTGAGGTCGAATTTTTTGTCGCTTAAAACTCCGATAACCAGATGATCACCATAGCTAATGGTTACATCCGGCGTATTTTGAAGAAGCTGACCGGATAGTCTGCCGCAGAAAAACAGAAGCAGGAAGAAGAGTAAAAAATATGTCGGTCGATATCGCAATATGATTCCCCGTTAGACTCGCAGCCATTTTAATATTATACAAATGTAAAACCAAATTTAAAACGTTGATTTCAGCGTTCGGTTCACAAATTACGGGAATATGTGGCGATTTTTTTGAGGATTGCCGAAAATCTTGATTTTAAAAAAATATTTCTGTAAATTGTGAAGCTATGCACAAAAATCATAACCCTTTAATAAGTGAAGAGATGTTGTATGGAAGGTAGCGCCGCTAAGTATCAGTTAAAACAGGTGAATGGTGAGCCGGTTTTTCGCGTGGGTCTGTTTCGCAATCAAGAGCATGTAGACTTCAAAGTAAGTGGGAAGTTTTCCTTGCAGGATGAAACGGGGGCGGATCTTGTTAAGAAAATTTCCTCCGATTTAAAGTGGCGGGTGAAGATTAAGGATAGTAAACCAGGGAAAGAGCAGTTTTTTCTGGTTATCTTCGATTCCTTCAGCAAGGAGGTCGCTGAGCAACAGTTGAAAAAAATTAAGTCGCTGGACGATAGTGCGGAACTGAAAGTTCTCGGCGGCGAAAATTATGTGCAGAACCGGAAGATTAGCAACAATACCAAATACATTATAACGGCCGGTAAATTCAGCACCGAGATGGCCGCTCGGAAAGCCTTCAAAAAGTTCCAGCCGGAATATATTCCTTACGTCGAAAAAGAGCAGCTTCGGGAGCCGCAGGGGGCATTGGAAGCTTTTGATGCCGAGTATGATAAGTCGGCCGAGGTGGCAAATGTTTTACGCATTGTTCCGGAGGATGTCAATACTAAAATTAAGGTATTCGGCGTTCGTAGTTTTAACGATATCTTACAAAAAGATCATTTTGATGACCTGGTCTATAATGGCGTGCTGGAATTTCGTTTCGATATTCAGGGCCGTTTAATGGCCATTAGCGAAGTGCCGCTGGAAACTTATTTAAAGCGTGTGCTATTTTCCGAGGCGGGGCCCAGTTTGCCGCTGGATTATTACAAAAGTCTGGCGATCGTCGCCCGCAGCGAAGCAATGGCTCGCGTCAATCACGAACAGTTGGGTGATCCGTTTGATTATGATAATATCGGAAAAACCCTGCGATATTTCGGTGCCGATTTTGACGAGGAAACAATTGATAAAGCTGTAGAAGCAACTCGCGGCCAGGTATTTTTTGCCAAGGATATTATCCTTGATACCCCTTTTCATCTTATTTGCGGCGGGCATACTGAAGATTCTTCCGGGCCGGGCGATAATGGTGAAGAGGTGCTCTTTAAAGGTAAATATGACTGGCATACCGTGCCGGATGACTTCACCACTTTACAGGATGAACTGATGGTGCGGAAATGGATTCATAGCCGTCCGGATACCTGGAGTAATCTGAAAGGCCGTTCCCTGCCACCTTCGCTGGAGCGGGTGAAAAAATATTTCCGCTGGGAAATGAATTATTCCCGGAAGGAGCTCGAAGAACTCATTCGTAAAAAGACCGGTGAGGACATCGGCATTCTTTTCGAGGTTATTCCCCTGCAACGCGGACGCTCCGGCCGTTTAAAGGAAATTGAACTGATCGGCAGCCTGAAAAATTACCGGATTCGCGGCGAGCTGAATATCCGCGAGGCGCTGGCTTACGATTACCTCCCCAGTTCTTGTTTTATCGTCGAAGGCGAACTGGATGATACTGGTACCCCGATATCATTTACTTTCGTAGGCGCGGGGCAGGGCCATGGCATCGGTATGTGTAAAACCGGCGCTGCGGTAATGGCTATGGAGGGAAAGAGCAGTAAAGAAATTCTCAAACATTATTTTGAGTCATGTGATATCAAGTCTATTTATAAAGACTAATCGCTTGCTGAGTAGATTTTAAAAGGAATTAAATACAATGATTGAAGACATTACCAGTCGCATTAATGAAGCAAAAAAAGTATTGACCAACCTTCGGGGGTATCTTTGATATAGATACTCTGGAAACAGATGTTGCCGAATTGGAGAAAAAAACCAGCCACCCCGATTTTTGGAATTCCCCGGAAAAAGCCCAATCGACCCTTAAGCGTCTCAATGAGAAGAAGGAAAAACTTGAGGACTGGAAGAAGCATTTTCAGCAAACGGAAGATATTGAGTTAATGCTGGAAATGGCCCGGGAAGCGGATGATCAGGATGAAATTAAGGCGCTGGAGAGCGAAAGTGCCGAGTTAATTTCATCTGTAAAAGATCTGGAGCTTCGCGGACTGCTTTCCCAGCCGGAAGATCGTAAAAGTGCGATTCTCACCATCCATCCCGGGGCCGGCGGTACGGAGAGCCAGGATTGGGCGCAAATGCTGATGCGCATGTTCCTGCGCTGGGCAGAACGGCGTAATTTCAAAACCAACATCCTTGATCAACTTGACGGCGAAGAAGCGGGGATCAAAAGCGTTACGATTGAAATCAAAGGAAATTACGTGTTTGGCTATTTGCGTTCGGAAGTTGGCATCCATCGCTTGGTGCGTATTTCTCCCTTCGACTCTAACGGTCGCCGCCATACTTCATTTGCCTCTATTTTTGTTCTGCCGGAGATGGATGATGATATTGAAATAGAAATTAATCCCAACGATCTGCGCATTGATACCTATCGTGCCAGTGGGGCTGGTGGGCAGCACGTAAATCGTACGGACTCCGCTGTGCGTATCACCCATGAGCCGACCGGCGTTGTCGTCACCTGCCAAAGCGAGCGCTCCCAACATAAAAATAAAGCGAATGCGATGAAAATTCTCAAAGCGAAGCTTTACCAAAAGAAG
>JAUIFT010000123.1 GCA_030430345.1 Calditrichia bacterium
TAAGGGGGCGCTTTCAGCTACGGTTGTGTTTTCCAGACCGGGTAAATCCGGCAAGCGATTGATGTGGTTTACAATCAGTGAAATTGTATCCTGATCAGTCAGTCCGGTACCGGTTTGCTCGATGACCTGGAGAATGATGTTATTGTAGGCGCCGGATTGCTCGTATGTCGGCGTCCAGGAAAGGAAACCGCTGGCCTTGTCAAAAGTTGCCCCTTCGGGAAGATTCAGTGCTTCGTAGGCAATAAAATCACCATCCGGTTCCTCGGCCTGCAGCTGCAGGGAAAAGGGCACATTCTCATCGAGGCGTTGATCTTCGATGTCCGTAAGAATCGGCGCATTATTGTGGCGCATAATTAAGGTCGCTGCATTTGCCGCGAGGAAAACGTAAATATCCCGCTTGTAAACCCCGTAACTAATATCCGCAGTGCTATAATAACTTTCCAGGAAAGGATTTGCCGGATCGGATACATTAACGATTTGCAGGCCAACATCACGATTTGCCAGATAAACATAAGTACCAGTTTTATAAAGATTTGTAACAAAACCGACATTAGAGAAACGATCGAGGAGTTTTGGGGCGTCCGGCTGGCTGACATCAAGAATTACCAGGCCGCCGGGGCCATCTGCCACGTAGGCAATATCGTCGATGATTTGAACCATCATTGTATTAAAAGCGGTGCGGAAGCGGGCGACCATCTTCGGTGCGGTCGCTTCGGAAATATCATAAATCAGCAAGCCGCTTTTTTTAGCGGCGGCATAAAGGTAATTCCCGCTCTTGGCGATTTGCTGAATCCATTGTCCCGGCGCCTCGGTATGAATTGTTGTCGGGTTATCCAGGTTGGCAATATCCATAATGGTAAAGCCCTTGTTGCCCAGGGCAACATATAGGCGAGTGTCTTCCGCAATCGCCCAGAGAGCGTTTCCCGGTGTGGTAACAGTTGCCGCCTGACGAATTGAGGCGCGATCGCTGATGTCGAACACTTGAACGCCAGAAGCATGGTTGGACATGTAAGCGTAATTACCATCGATGTGAGTGTAATAAGACTCATCATCGCTTTGGAAATATGCAGTTTCGCGGGGATTTTTAATATCAGAGATGTCGACCACTTGTAAACCGGCCCAGAAATTGGTGATGAAGAGATAATCATCCACAATGTTAATCTGACGGACACCGTCCTTGTATTGAATTTTTCCTTGTGGAGGTGCCATGCTGGATATGAGTTCTGCAGCCGAACGTTGGGCAAAAAGGTTGAGAGTCGACGAAAGAAGTATCAGAATAGTGAAGAAAAGTGCTGTGAGATGTTTCATCTCAATCTCCCGGTGTATTAGAATTCCTATGTAGTTCCCATGAATATAGTACATGTAACTCAGCAAATCAAGCTGACATATTGCCGTTTAGAAGCCTTTGAGTGGAATATTCAGCGTCTTAAATATCGGCAAAAAGTGCTAAATCTTTATGTGATTTTAATTATTGAATGTCCTGTAGTCTTTTTTCAGCATGGCTCTCTAAACGACATTCCGGCTCCCCTGGCATCTAAATTTGTTCAAAAAGGTATCAATTATGCTGTTTTAGCTCCGCTGCCTTTTCTGACAATCCTAAAAGTAATAAAAAAATTGGAAAACCACTTGAGTAATTCCGCATAATATGGTAATATTTTTAAATTGAATAAATTCCATAATTAATCTTTAGTCCGAACGGCTTCCGAAAAAGATATGAGTAAAAATCCGCAATCAAGAGCTGGAAAATCTGTCGAAATACGGGGTTTTTTGATTGATATTGACGGGGTGCTTTATATCGAAAAGCAAGTGGTCCGGGGCGCTGTAGAAGCGATCGAGTACCTGCAAAAAAAGGAAGTTCCTTTTTTGCTGGTAACAAATACGACCCGCCGCAGCCGCTTTTCATTGCTGAATAACCTGAAGCGAATGGGGTACAAGATAGAGCGGGATCAATTATTCACTGCCCCTTATGCCGCCGCCTGCTGGTTGAAGGAAAAAAATATCAATTCTATAAATCTGTTTATGCGCGGCGACACCTATCGGGAGTTTAGTGACTTCCGCATCACAACAAATAAACCGGAATACATGGTAATCGGGGATATCGGCGAAGATCTCACGTATAATAACCTGAACCAGGTCTTCCGGCAGGTGATGAACGGCGCCAAAATGCTCGCGTTGCAGAAGAATCGTTTCTGGAAACGCAATACCGGTCTTTCCCTGGATGCCGGGGCAATTGTTGCCGCCCTGGAATATGCCACCGAAAAGGAAGCGACAATCATCGGGAAACCGAGCAGAGAGTTTTTCGAGCAGGCTTTAAAGCAGCTCGATTTACCGGCGGAGAATGTGGCCATTATTGGCGATGATATGGAAAGTGACATTGCTGGCGGCGCGGCTGCCGGCATGTATACCATCGCCGTGGAAACCGGGAAGTTCCCGGAAATGCGGCCGCGCCGGAACAGCAAATTGCCGCACCACATCATGCCCTCGATTGCCGCGCTTCCTGACTGGCTGGAGAGTATTTCCTGAGCAACTAATTATTTCTCTTAAACCAATATGAAAATTATCCACCACATCATTCTGCTGTTGACAATTGCAGCGCTGAGCAGTTGTGACACGCGCTCTCCGGTTGAAATTTCCCTGACTCATCAGATCGAAACCGCCCGGCAGCAAAAGGACCTGGCATTCAAAACAGATCCTGCCTCGCCGCTAAAACCGGGAGAACGCGATGCTTTTCAGGGATTGAATTATTACCCGGTAAATCTCGACTTTCGCTTTGAGGGGCCGATCATTCCATACGACACGCTAATTGCAGATACTATCCTGGGCACCCGGGGAGATAAACGCCCCGCGATAAAATACGGCTACTTCGAGTTTGAGCATGAGGGAAGCAAGCATCAGTTACAAGTGTATCGTATGCTGCGGAACGGATTGGGAAGCAAAGATTATTTTTTCCTGGGGTTTACCGATGCGACGACCGGGGAAGGAACCTATGGGGGAGGGCGGTATATCGATCTGCCGGAGAATACTGTGGAAAATAACTACATCATCGACTTTAACAACGCTTACAATCCTTACTGTGTTTACAATCCTACCTATTCCTGCGCAATACCCTCCCGGGAGAATCGCCTCCGTTTTGCAGTCACCGCCGGAGAAAAGGATTACAAACCTACCCATTAATTTTCTATTGAAATTATGGAAAAAATAAAAGGCAGATTCACCGGCCAGAGAATCTGCCTTTCCTTGATGGAGGTACGCATATTTGCGCTATTATTCTTAACTACAAGTTAAATGCCAATTTTTACAAATTTCTGTATTCTATTGTTTAACAACGGTTTATCGTTTTTCAATTGTTTGCCCGGACGCTTAAAACTGTCGTAATTTTCGTCAGGTAGTATAAAAAATGAGACACTAATCATCACCAATTGATGATGCGCCAATTTCCCCGATAAAGCCGCAACCAGATAGCGCCCTCTTGGTCGGTGCGTAAAACCCGGGCATCGTAGCCACGCAGTTTTCGCAGAACGGAACGGTCCGGGTGCCCATAGCGATTATGTCGTCCTACCGATATCAGCGCGAATTCCGGGGCGACGGCTGCCAGGAAATCTTCCCCGGTAGATGTCTCACTGCCATGATGGCCCACTTTTAAAATATCACTTTTTAATAAGGCATCCCAGCGGAGCAGGTGGTTCTCCGCATCTGCTTCCGCATCCCCGGTAAATAACAGAGAATGCGCCCGATACCGGAGGAGGAAGGTCAGGGAATTGTTGTTGATGCTATGACCGTCGGTCTCCGTGATCCTGGACTGCAGGGGAAAAGGACCGAGGGTGTAAATCCGGGTAACATCATCGATGGTGAGAATCTCTCCGGCGGCAAGGAAGCGGCGGGGAATGCCTGATGCATCCAGCATGGCGCAAAGGCTATCCTGCCAGTAATAATCCGTACCATGTAATGGCGGGAGATAGACACTATCGATTTCGGCATAATTGGTTAAGCGAAATAGCCCGCCGATATGATCAAGATGGGGATGGCTGAGGAAGAGGTGATCAATTTTTTTTAGGCTGAGATGCTGCAGCAGGGGAATGATCGCCCGGTCCGCGCTGCTGAAATCCTTTCCGGCCGGTCCGGTATCGATTAAAATCGTTTTACCGGCGGGGGTGGTGAGCAGCATCGCGTCTCCCTGACCGACATCAATCGCGATCAAATCCAATGCTTTCACTGCCATGGTCTTCTGAATTATCATAAATGCGAGCAGCAGCAGGAAGCCTGTCGTGTAAAGAAAGCGTAAACGAATGTTGCGGATATAGAACAGCGCAAGAATGAAAAATAAGTATGCAAACATTCCCGGGATGCTGATACCGGGTATATAAAAATAAGCCCCGGGAATTGCGGCAGCAAAATGCACCACTGTTTCCAGGGTGTTGATAAACAGCGTCAGAAGATCTCCAATAAGCATCGCGAATGTTTCGCTAAAAGATGACACCGCCAAAAAGAGAAATCCTCCCGCTGTTAATAATCCGACCCAGGGAATTACCAGCAGATTGAGAAAGAAGGCGATAGGGGAAAAAATGTTGAAATAATAAAGCACTAATGGGGCTGTGCCTATTTGTGCAGACAGAGAAACGAGGAATGGGGTAATCAGCCATTTGTTTAGCCGATGGTGATGCTTCTCCCGAAAAAAACGATTTAGAAAAGCAGCCCCCAGTGGGGAGAGCTGGTTATAGAAATAGAGGATCGACAGCACCGCGGCAAAGGAGAACTGAAAACCAATCTGGAAAAGCTGGGATGGCTGATAAAGCAGGATGATGAATCCGGCCGCAAAGAGATAGTTGTAGCCGGCCTGCTGCCGTTCCAGATTGATGGCAATCAGGAAAAACGCGGCCATAATGGTTGCCCGCACTACCGGTGGATGGCTGCCGGTAAGGGCCATATAAAAAATCAGGAAAATGATCGTAATAAGATTGCGCTTTTTAAAAAAGGAAAGGAGCGTATGGCAAATGAAGGCGATAAATCCGACATGTAATCCGCTGATCGCCAGGGCGTGAATAACGCCGGCTTTTTGAAAATTGTCGATGGTTGTCTGCGAGAGATCGTCGCGGACGCCCAGTAGCAGCGCCTCCATAAAACTACTGGCATCCGGGGGAAGATATCGCCCGATGGTGGCCAGCAGGTGCCTGCGCAGCGGGAAAAACAGCGCCGCTTCCGGGGAAAAATTCTCCTTTTCGGGAAGGAGGTGAATGTCAGATTCTGTCCGGATAAAGGCGCGGGCAGTAATGCCCTGCCGGTTTAGAAATTTGCCATAATCGAATTGCCCGGGATTGCGCGGCGTTGCTAATTTTTCCAGGGTTGTATTCCGGCAAATAAGTATTGCCCCTGGCTGTAGAGGCTGCGAAAATTCCTCCGGCAAATACAGTAAAATTTTACCGGATGCCGGCAGCACCTGTCCCCGGCATGCCAGCGAATCCAACAGAACTATTGCCCGGTAGTGGCGGCCCTTCCGAACCGAGTGCACTTCTCCGCGCAGCTGATCTAATGTCAATGGGAGGTGTGCGAGGTGTTCTTTCCCGAGGTGATCATCTTGCCAAAGGGAAGCGCGAATGCTTCCGAGTGAAACCGTGCAGACCAGCAGAATAAGAATGAAGAGCTGTCTGCTGAACTGACTATTATTGCGCCGGGCCGAAAGGAGTATTAAAAAAGCGGCAATCGCGCCAATTACCAGCGCTATTGTATTTGTTTGCCAATATTCCGCGAGAAGAATGCCAGCACTAAATGCCGCACTTACCGGCAGCATCGGCATCAAATTGAATATGTTTGATTTCATTGTGCGATCATGCATATATCATTTCCGGATAAATGTCAGTGCTTTTTTCGCTCGTCATGTCCGGGCATGAAAAACTGCCCCTGTATTTCAATTACCGGGCAGAAAGGATTTTTAGAATTTTTCAACAAGCGCGATTGAAGGATTTCCTTTTCGCTGGAAAGCAGCGTTTTTTTTTCCGACATTTCCGAAAAATTGAATGGATATAGAGATGAAAAACATTGCTGAAATTGCAGGCATTGAAGTTGGTCATGCCCATGATATTAACGAAGGCACCGGCTGCACGATGATCCTCTGCCGGGAAGGCGCGATTGCCGGTGTCGATATCCGCGGTTCCGCCCCCGGCACCCGGGAAGTGGCGCTGCTCAATCCCACTTTTATGATCCGGAAAATCCACGGCATTATGCTGACCGGCGGTAGCGCCTTCGGGCTGCGCGCCGTCGATGGGGCGATGCAATACTGCGCGGAAAATGGGATTGGTTTTCAGGCGGAGAATCATATTATTCCGATTATCCCCGCTGCGGTTATTTACGATCTTTACGGGGAACGGAACACCGCACTGCCCGATGTCAATATGGGTTACCTGGCCTGCAAAAATGCCGGGAAAGAGTTTACGGAAGGATTGGTTGGGGCAGGCTGCGGCGCGCGGGTGGGGAAAATTCTCGGTCTGGAGAATAGCATGCGCGGCGGACTGGCCAGCACTGCCCGGCAATTACCGGATGGCACTGCTGTGGCCGTGTTGGTGGTCGTTAATGCATTAGGAGATGTGGTCGATCCGGGAATTGGAGAGATTATTGCCGGGGCCCGGCATCCGGGAAATGGCGCTTTTGCCGATAGCTATCGCGCTATGATGACCGATAATCCCTTCAGCAGCGTTTCCTACGATGGAGGAAATACTACCCTGGCGGTGGTCGCTACCAATGCCGCATTTAGCAAAGAGGAAGTAAATAAAATTGCCCAGATGGCGCAAAATGGCATCGCCCGCGCGACCCGTCCGGCCCATACGATGTATGATGGCGATGCGGTTTTTGCCCTGAGTACTGCCGCCCGGCAAACGGCGGATATCAATGTTGTCGGGGAAACGGCAGCCCAACTGGTCAGCGAAGCAATTGTCCGCGCGGTAAGTTTAACCAATGAAGGAAAAAAATAGGCAGATCTAAGAATAAGTATTTGCCTAAGATCTTAGGCCTAAAGCCTAAAGCCTAAAGCCTATCTAAAATCTTCCGGTAATCCCAAAGCGATTCTGCGCGCCAAGATCACCAAATTCCGAGTAGGCGTAGTCGATGCCGACCCGGGAGTCGACCGGCTCGCCCAGGATCTTCGCCAGCAGGTGGTCCTTGCTGTGGATCTTGTTCGCCTTGTTGGCGGGGTTCTCGAGGATGGCCCCATCACCAT
>JAUIFT010000124.1 GCA_030430345.1 Calditrichia bacterium
GGTTTCAGAGTGCGCAGGTATTCATAGATCGCCCCGAGATCCGCTTCGCTGATGCCAGCCTGCAGGTTCCAGGGCATCACGGTTTGCATATCGACGCCCGGCTCTATCTTACGGTATTCATAGCTGGAATCCGCATACATCTTAAACCTGGAAATAAAAAACTCCTTACTCCAGTTGCCAATCCCATTTTCTTTATCCGGGGTTAAATTCGCCGAGCGGACGATCCCGGCTTTTCCCATATCAAAGTCATGATTACCGGCGAACTCCAGACCGGGAATCGGCACACCCTGCTCCACCTGGGAGTGGCAAAAAAAGCATCCGCCAATCCGCGCCAGATATTTCCCGGTGCCGACAACATCCGAAGCATCCGGGCGCACTGCTGGCTCGGCATCGCTTGGCAGGGTACGGAAAACGAAATTCAGCGGGAAATCAATCGCTGGTTCGGCAATCTCATTTTCGACGGGCGTCAGCGTGCGGATATAAGCGACTATTGCCGCCACATCTTCTTTCGCCATGTGCCGGTATTCCGAATAGGGCATCATCGGAACGAGCGGCCGGCCATCCTTATCCACGCCACTGGCGATCGCCCGGGCAATCTCGCCATCGCTCCAGTCGCTCAATGCCGCCGGGGTGATATTCGATTTATAGATATCGCCGGGGGCGCCATGCACCGGCTCCCCACCTCCACCGATGCTGCCATCGATAATTTTTGGTGGGAAATAACTATAATCCCTTCTGGAATGACAATCGAGGCAGAGCGCCACATTTTCCGTCAGGTAGCGCCCTCTTTCCAAAACTTCCGGGGTTGCTTCGATCTGCAGATCTTCTGCCGGACTCACATTCGGGAAAGCCGTTTGCAGATAGGACATGCCGCTAATTGCCATCAGAAAAACGATAGCAATAATAATTCCGAGAATCTTCAGTAATTTTTTCATGAAATGGTCTCCATTAAGTGAATTAGACATTTGTAATTCCTTCTGACCGTTACCGTAAAAGCAGGCAGATTTAGCGGCCACTGAAGAATAGCAAATCGTGACTGTCGATTGCACACACTGATGGGACAGTCTTTAACACAATGGAGACATTTAGGAAGTCGCAGTATAAAAGCGGGAACAGAATCCCCCCCTTTGAACCTCAGAACGATGATCATTCCTTCCTTAGCAGCACCAGATTTTTTTGCATTTGTAATCGAAAAGGTTTAATGTCTATTCATCAAGGCCATCGCAAAGAACTATATATTTATCGAAGGACCCGAATATGCAACACTCGATGCTTATTTGCATGTGTATTGTATTCCTTGGAGGAATCAGCACACTAACTTTCTCCCAGAATAATTCCGAAAAGAATGAGAACGAAGGCTTAAGCCTGGCAGCGGCAATGCCGATAATAGGACATCCTGTTAATTCTGCAAAAGCTTCAAAGTATCGACGGAGTTTTCTAAAAACTGCTGTAACCGGCATTCGCCGACTGGTGCCGCAGCAATATACCTCCATTCAGGCTGCGATCAACAGCAGTGCGGATGGCGACACCGTGCTGGTGGATGAGAGCACTTATTTCGAGAATATCAATTTTAGGGGGAAAGCGATCGTCGTTGCCAGCTATTTTATCATTGATGGCGACAGCAGCCACATCAGTAATACTATCATCGACGGGAGCCAGCATACCCATCCCGATAGCGGATCTGTGGTTACATTTAGTGCCGGTGAAGATACCAGTTCAGTACTAAGTGGCTTTACCATCCGGGGCGGCAGCGGCACCTTATGGACTAACCCATTCAACGCTTTACTTCGAGCCGGAGGCGGTATTTTTTGTGCGAGTGACTTTGGCGCGACGATCAGCAATAACCGGATTATCGATAATCAAATTTCAACTGATGAAATTGGCGTGGGCGGCGGCATTTTCTGTGTTGGAGAAGGATTTATTTTCCGCCTTTCCCGGAATGCCATCTCCGGAAATCGTGTCACAACCACTGCCGCTGCTGGAGGTGGCGGTGGTATCTTAATATCCGGCATTGATGCGCGCGCTTACCTCACTGATAACAAAATTAGCGATAACCGTCTTTCAGCAAACAACGGTACGGGTCAGGGTGGTGGTATGTATATCGACGGCAGCGGTATTGAAATACATGTTACCGGCAATGTGTTCGAACGAGACTCGGTTATTGCACAATCATTCGCCGCCGGCGCGGGTGGATACATTTGGTCTTCCGACTCCCTGGAAAGCAGCATATTCCGCGAGAATATCTTCCGGGAAAATATCGCCGATGCCATCGATGATAATGGTGTTGGCGGCGGGTTATTCCTCTCTAACACTGCTGATATTGTTGTGGAAAATAATCTGTTTGAAAACAACACAGCAAAGAGTATCGCCGGGCGGGGCTTCGGGGGAGGATTGGGTCTTCAGGATAGTGGTGATCCCGCAGGCGACTTTCCCCGGGTGAGCGGGAATCGCTTTCTCAAGAACACTGCCAGCAGCCTTTTTGATTATGGCATCGGTGGCGGTGCCGGCATTAACAATTCAACAGCGATTGTTACCCGCAATTATTTTCAAGAAAATACGGCTGAAGGCGGGGTATCTATTGGCGGCGGGATGCGTCTGATTCGCGGAATGGTTCAAGCCAGCAATAATATTTATACCGGGAATAGCGCCACCCTTGGCGCTGCCGTCTATGCATCCGGTACTCCACTTGCGCCATTACAAGCGGAAATCATCAATAGTACCATCGTCAATAATGCAGCCAGCGGCAGCGGTGGTGGTGTTTATGTTGATAGCGCCAGCGCGGTTACGATTGTTAACACGGTCCTTTGGGATAACGCTCCCGAGCAACTCTCGCAACCCGCCGGCATATTAGCTGTTCGTTATAGTAATGTGCAGGGTGGTTGGGATGATACAACAAACGTTGACGCAAACCCCAATTTCCAACCGAATTCCCTCTATAAACTTTCGGAAAACAGTCCCTGCATCGGTACCGGTATTGATTCCCTTGAAATAGATTCGGTTTGGTATTTCGCGCCATCTGACGATTTTGATGGCAACCCGCGCCCGAATCCTTTCGGCTCCCGTCCCGATATTGGTGCCAGGGAATCGGCATTGCCTGTTGCGCTCGAACCGCTCCCGGAGAAGCTGCCCACCAATTACATATTACAACAAAATTATCCCAATCCATTTAATCCCAAAACCACCATCAGGTTTGAAATCCCCAAATCCCAATCCGTTACCTTGCAAATTTATAATATCCTCGGGGAAGCGGTCGTGAAATTAGTGGGGGAACGCCTGGCAGCGGGGAACTATCAATATCATTGGGATGGGCGGGATCGTTGGGGAAAGGCGCTCAGTTCCGGCATCTACATCTACCGCTTGCAGGCCGGCAAATTCGTGCAACAGCGGAAAATGGTATTGATGCGCTAAATAAATATTTGCCGCCCCTACAGGGCTCGACGGGGGCGAGATATCTATCAGTTGAAAAACCCTGCTTCAAGAAACCTCAATCATCCTTTTTCTCACCTCCGATCAAATCCGCCAACTTTCCGTTCCTTCGATGATACTTCTAGCAAGATGACCCGGGTCACATTAAGAGTGCAAGCGCGCTTCCCCCTGTGTCCAGGCAGTTTTAAGATACGTGAGGAGAAGTGAAAGCAAATGCCCTGGACATTGGTATAGCACCAATGTTTAACCGATGCCATCATTCCAAATGATAATTGACGGCATCATTAAAACGAACAATAAAGGAGCGACGCATGATTGATAATTATAATCAGGTAAGTTTATGGCTATGGTGGCTAATCACCAGCGTCATCATTATCGCTTGTAGAAATCCCGATAGCCAATCCGCTGATAACAGCAAAGTTGCTGCTGCCCGGGCCGGCATGGATAGCGCAGAGGGCTTTGAGAATCTATAACATCAACGGTTTTGAAATATTTGCTTCAAATAACATCACCAGGGCGGCCGGTTTTACTGATCGCCTTGTTTTTAGTAGCCTAATCGTAGCAGAAAAATATGTCGCCCCTACAGGGCGGAAGCGGTATTTGTTTTTTTAGTGCTATAAATATGTCGTCCCTACGGGACTTTTTTCATTATGCGACTGGCTTCCACCTATAAATAAAATGTCCTTAAAGGAACGAAATACCATGGATTATTTATATCGAAAATCATTAGCCCTTAGGAGCCAAATATCTATAGCTGTTTAGTTGGCAAAACCAAGCCCCAGAGGGGCGGTATATTTATAGCCCGTTCATTTTGTTAAGAACCATAGTGCTGTAGGGGCGACATATTTCAATCATTCTTTAACCGATGTAAAAGTTAATAGAATCTATATTCGTTGGGTCTCGATATAGAATGACATGTAAATTCTACCCACCTTTATTTTTCCAACACATCCAACCGCGCTATCTCTACTAATCCCCTTCGGCAAACTCGACAAAAATTGCCAGAGTATACTTTTTTGCAATACCGTCTAAAAATGTATACTCTGGGACAATTACCTTCTCGTGAGAGAAACCCGTAAACTTAATAATAACAAAGCACAAAAATTCAAATAGCATTTTGGCATAGATATTGACATGTCTAAGGTGCAGGCCATCACTGCCGGGAACCAATCGGCGCTACCCCTGCCGGCTTGAAAAAGTAGCCAGAAAGGAGCCACCATTATGAAAATGCTGGTTGTCATCAATCCGACGGCAAAAAACGGCGGTAGCGAGCAAATCAAGTCTATCATTCAGCAGCAATTTTCCCCATACATTGTGGATATTATCGAACGCTCCTCGGTCGAAGAGATGCGTGAAGATTTACAGCAGCGGCTGGATGCCGGGAAAATTGACATCGTTACAGCCGTCGGTGGCGATGGTACCATCAACGCCGTGCTGAATATTATTGCCGGGCGCAATGTTGCCCTGGGCATTATCCCCGCTGGCACCGCGAACGATCTCGCCAGTTTATACCAAATTCCCGCCAACCCGGAAAAAGCCTGCGAGATTATCCGCTACGGTAAAGCTTGCCGGGCTGATCTCATCTCCGTCAACGGCTGGCGCTATGTAACGGCGGGTGGATTTGGCATGGCCAGCGACGTCAGTCACCGGGCAAATGAGTTGAAGCGCCGCGCCTATCTCGGCAAGCTTCTGCTGCGCCTCCTGGGCAGCAGAATTTATGTGCTGGCAACCCTGATGTCCCTGTTGCGCAAGGATGCACATCGCTATCCGCTTACGGTCCGCAGCAATGGTGCCAGTGCAAATTGGGAGAGCCTTTTCCTGATGATCGATAATCAGCATTTTCTCGGAACCCATTTCCAGATGACCCCACGGGCAAAAAATAATGACGGCCGCTTTGATATCTGTCTCATTGAAAGCCTGCGCTCCCGACTGGGAATTTTATCAATCATTCTGCAGGTTTTGAAAGGTGAACATATCTACTCTCCGCTGGCGCATTTATGGCAGGACTCCGAATTAACGGTGCAGACTGAACGGCCATTGACCTTCTTCGCCGATGGTGAAACGCTGCCTCCTGCCCGAAAATTCAGCATCAAGCTTGTGCCCTCGGCACTAAAGATTATCGTACCGAGAGAAAAAGGAGTATAACATGATACATCTCCCCTCCCCTGGATATAGACAACGAATGAGCGTTTATCTAAACGAAATGTTTCCCCCCGGGCAACGTGTGCTGCAGGCAATTTTTCTCTCCACTAGTTTTATGATGGTGTTATCCTGGATAGAAGGAGGCAGCTACACTTTCTTTAGCGGATATAACCTGGCCGGCGCCTGGAGCGTCTTTATGCTTCTGCTCATTCTACGCTTAATGGATGAGCTCAAGGATCAGGATATCGACCGGCGTCTGTTTCCGAACCGGCCGCTCCCCTCCGGCAGGGTAGAAGCAAAGGACATTGCATGTAGTTTGGTTATCGCCATGGCGCTTTTCCTGATTCCTGCGATAGGGAACAACACTAATTTTCTGCTCGCCTGCGCTGTATTAGTTTACGCGCTCTTAATGTTTAAATTTTTCTTTATTCCCCGCATCCTGAAAAAACATTTGCTGCTGAATCTGCTCACCCATAATCCGATCGTCCCGATCATGCTCATTTACCTCGCTCAGCTTTACCTGCAAGGGCATCAACTCAGCTGGCGGCAGGTCGATGGCGATATTTTTTGGTTAATTGGGATGTACTGGTTGCTGCTGTTTTCCTGGGAATTTGTACGAAAAATTCGCCTCCCGCAGCAGGAAAATGCCTACGTCACCTACTCCCGCATTTTTGGTTACCGCGGCGCCGTTATTATCGCGATCGTGATTCAGCTGCTCGCTTTACTGTCCGGGATTTATTTCCGGCAGCAACTACAGCTCTCCTTCGTTTTTCTGGTCATTTTTCTGGCCGGTTTTACCCTGCCGCTTATCGCCGGCATGCGTTATCTCTTAAAAAAAGTGTCTATCAACAAACCGCTAAGGCCATACACGGAAGGATACATCCTAAGCTGCTACCTGGCGATTATCTGCGAATTTGCGCTGGGTATGTGAGGAGTGAGTGATGATTAGAAAACAGCAACCAATTGTCCTCGACGGAAAAAACCCGCTGGCGGCGGAAACGGCACTTGCCGGCGGGAAAGCGGCGAACCTCTTCCGATTGCAGCAGTATGGATTTACGGTTCCCCATTGGTGGGTGATATCGACAGAGAATTTCCGGGAAATATTTCGGCATCTTCGCCCTGAAATTGCACAGCACTTAAGCGAAGTAGACTATCGGGATCAACAACAGCTGCAAGCGGCCGCAAATGCTATCGCAACCATGATCGGACGGTATCCCTTTCCGGAGAAGCTCTGGCGGCAATGCCGGGAAAAGATAGCGCCGGCATCCCCGGATCAGCCATTATTTGCCGTTCGCTCCTCGCTGCTAGGGGAAGACTCTGCAAAAAATTCTTTTGCCGGATTAATGAATTCCTACCTGGATGTCGAGTTCTCCGATCTCCCCGGAAAAATCAAGCAGGTCTGGGCATCGGCTTTTTCCCCGCGCGCCCTCATTTATCGCCATAAAAAAGGCCTCGATCCGCTGGCGGTATCTGCCGCGGTCATTATCCAGAAAATGATCCGGGCCACCTCCGCCGGCGTGATGTTCAGTGATGATCCGGAAAACCGTGGCAAATATTGCCTTATCTCCGCTGGTTTTGGCCTGGG
>JAUIFT010000125.1 GCA_030430345.1 Calditrichia bacterium
GAAAAATTCGCCCCGAACTCCAAAAACATTTTGACATAGATAATCCGGTATTTATTGCGGATCTCAGCATTCAGCGTATCCATGACCTGGCAAAACGGGAAAAACGGTATGAAGAAATTCCACGGTATCCCTGGGTCGAACGCGATTTAGCTATTATGGTAAATAAAAGCGAAGAAACCGCTGCCCTGGTAAAGGTGATTCGGAATGCTGGTGGTAAACATCTGCAACATGTCTATGTCTTTGATGTATACAGTGGCAAACAGGTGGACGCTGATAAGAAAAGTGTTGCCTTTCGTCTCAAGTTTCAGTCTATGGAGAAAAGTCTTGTCGACGAAGAAGTCAATGAGGCGGTAAAACGGATTTTAAAAGACCTTGGCAATAAGTTTCAGGCCAAGCTCAGGTCATAAAAATGGCAGACGAGAAAAACGTACATTTAACAGCATTGGCAAAAAAACTTGATAGCATTTTTGCCGTGCTGGAGCGCCTGAAACAGGAAAATGAGCGCCTGGCTCAGGCGCTAGTTGCTAAACATGGGTATAGTGATAGCGACATACCCAAACGCATCATGGAATTGGAAACGGAAGTGCGACAGCTAAAAAAGGAAAATAAAACCCTGAAGGAGAGAGAAAAGCTAATCAAAAATAAGACAGAACGTCTGGCAGTCAAGCTCGAAGAAATTGACTTGTAAAACCAATTTAATCGCTACCGGGTATTTGTATGGATAAGAAATCAATTACAGTTCAAATCGGAGGTTTGGAGTATTCGTTGAAAACCGACGAAAACCCGGAAGAAGTGGCGAAAGTGATCCGATTTGTCGATGAGAAAATTCGGAATTTAACGGAAAATACCAGTGTAACATCACAAACTAAAATTGCCGTTTTAACGGCATTAAATATTGCGAGTGAACTTTTTCTAATTAAGCAAGCGTATCGCGAAGTACTGGAAAAACTCGAACAATATGAGGCCGAGAGCGCAAAGCTCGGTAATATCATTGACAAACAGTTAGATCGTTATTCAGAAGTGGATAAATAAAATAATCCCTGCTGACTGTTGGTGTTATATTTTGAAAGAACCAACAATATTAATATGGGAGTTTGACTCTAGGCGACTAATGCAAGCCTTCTTCTAGAAGGAGCGTGACCCGTCTAGGCAGGCACCCACCGTGTCTTAAGGCCGGTTCTTTCGAAAATCGCCAGGTTGTGCAGGGATTTTTTTATTGAGCTACTTCAAAACGAGTAATGATAACATTGGATAAATAACGCACCTGGATACTAACGTTGAAAAGCAAAACTGAAATATGGTAGACATTGCAAATGCCAAAAAATATGTCGATATGCGAGCACCCAAGATATCAGGCAGTAAATCACCGGAGGTGAAATTATGGAATGGGTTATTGCTTTGCTGGCGGGCATTTTTGTTGGTGGCGGAATCATTTTCATATACCTTAAAACCACATCTAACAAGACGCTTTTAAATGCCCAGAAAACTGCACAGAATATAATTGCAGATGCAGAGAATGAATTAGAAACTTTAAAGAAAGAAAAATTGATCGAAGCTGAAGAAGAAATATTCGATCAAAAACAACGGCTTGAGAGTGAATACGAAAAAAGAAATAGCCATCTGAAACGTATTGAAACCCGCCTGGATGAAAAAGAGGTGGATGTCGATCGTAAAGCCGCGATGGTTGAAACAAAAGAACAGGAAGTTCTTGATTTCGAAAAGACCTTGAAGGAGCGGGAAAGTCAGGTTGTCGGAAAAAAAGAAGAGCTCGATCGCTTAATCGCGGATGAACTTTTAAAGCTGGAAGAAATATCCGGATTGACCCGTGAAGAAGCACGGGATGCGCTTTTGAAGGATATGGAAGAAGAAGCCCGCCGGGAAGGCGCAAGGCTTTCACAAGGCATTATTGATCAGGCAACCCTTGAAGCTAACCGACGGGCCAGAGAAATTGTTGTGCAGGCAATACAACAAACGGCTGCCGAACAATCTGTCGAGGCAACAGTCTCTGTGATTACCTTACCTAATGACGACATGAAAGGCCGGATCATCGGCCGTGAAGGACGGAATATCCGTGCCTTTGAATTGATCACCGGCGTAGATGTGATTATTGATGATACCCCGGAAATCGTCGTTCTCTCCTCTTATAATTCTTATCGTCGGGAAATTGCCAAGCTTGCCCTGGAAAAATTGATTACCGATGGCCGAATCCATCCGGCACGAATTGAGGAAGTAGTAGAAAAAACCGGCCAGGAAATGAAAGAATCCGTCATGGAAATTGGCGAGCAGACCTTGCTGGACATGGGTATCCATGGCGTTGCGCCGGAAATTACCGAAATTCTTGGCCGTTTGAAATATCGCACTTCCTATGGACAGAATGTCCTGAATCATTGTAAAGAAGTCGCCCACCTTTGCGGTGTAATGGCTTCCGAGCTGGGGTTGGATGTTCGCCTGGCAAAACGCGCCGGTATTTTGCATGATATCGGCAAAGGCCTCGATATCCACAATGAATCCGGCCACGCCGCGCAGGGAGCGGATCTGTTGAAGAAGCATAACGAGAATCCGATTGTAATCAATGCTGCTCTGGCACACCACGATGAAAAAGAAGCCAGTTCACCGATAACCCTGCTGGTAATGGCCGCGGACAAAATTTCCGGTAGCCGGCCAGGCGCCCGCCGGGAATCCCTGGAAACATTCATCAAGCGGATGCAGGAGCTGGAAACAATTGCGCAAGATTGCGATGGGGTTGAAAAATCCTATGCTATTCAAGCCGGCCGGGAAGTACGGGTCATTGTGGAGACCGAAAAGGTCGATGATGTAAATGCCCGGGAACTCGCAAGAGATATAGCCAAAAAAATACAGTTAAATATTGAATTTCCCGGGCAGATCAAAGTGAGTGTTATCCGGGAGTACCGGGCATATAGCTACGCCACATAAAGCGTCGCTATGAATGGGGAATTGTTATGCGTTTGCTTTTTATTGCAGATTTAGTCGGGGATGATGCAGTAAGTTTGGTGGTCGATATCCTGCCACGGCTTAAGAACTTTTATGGAATTGATTTTACTATTGTTAACGGAGAAAATGCCGATAAAGGAAAAGGCATTACTGTCAAGCAGGTAAAGCGCCTGCAAGGCGCCGGCGTCGATTGCCTGACTTCCGGGAATCATATCTGGGATCCCCGAAAGCGTGATGTGTTAGTGACATTTTCCGGTTACCTCTTACGTCCTCTTAACTACCCGGAAGGAAATGTTGGGCTCGGATCATCAATCTTTAAACTCCCTGATGGACGGAAAGTTGGCGTTCTGAATTTGCAAGGGCGTAGTTTTATGTATTCGATTGACTGCCCTTTTCGAATCGGTGAAAAAGAACTCCGCAAGTTACGTAGTGAAACAAACATTCTGAGGCAACCGCTGAAAAATTGGCCCTGGGCTGGTATTTTGATGGCAAGGCTTCGGCTGTTGTTGGTACCCACACCCACGTTCAAACCGCAGATGAACGAATTCTCCCCAAAGGCACAGCTTATCTGACTGACGCCGGAATGACCGGTCCGTCAAATTCCGTTATCGGAATGGAAACGGAAAAAGCGATTGCTCGATTTATGATGCAATCTCATGTATATTACTCGATGGCCAGAGGAGACGTTCGTTTAAATGGGGTTGTCATTGATATTGATGATAATACCGGCAAGGCAAAGGAAATTTTTCGGATTAATACCAATAAAGCGGAGTTTGCTAATGAAAGCGCAAATCATTGACGGTAAATCCGTCGCCGCCCAAATTCGGGAAGAGGTACGAAAAGACGTTGCCGCCCTACCGGGAAACGGTAAACCGGGGTTAGCTGTCATTTTAGTCGGCAACGATCCGGCATCGGAAGTATATGTGCGAAACAAGGGCCGCGCCTGTGAGAAAGCGGGGATCCATTCCGTCACCCGTAAATTACCGGAAACTATCAGCGAAGCAGAATTACTGGCCGAAATCGATGCGCTGAATAATGACAATAATTTTCATGGCATTCTGGTGCAGCTACCACTGCCTGCCCACATCGACGCTCAGAAGGTGATCGAAGCGGTTTCGCCGGAGAAAGATGTCGATTGCTTTCATCCCTTTAATGTCGGGAAACTGGTGATTGGTATGCCTTTGTTTGCGCCGTGCACACCTGCTGGCATCATCGAGTTGTTAGCGCGGTATGAGATTGATCCCTCCGGAAAACACGTTGTTGTATTAGGGCGAAGTAATATCGTCGGCAAGCCTATGGCGAATCTGCTTGTGCAGAAAGCGAATGGCGCAAACGCCATTGTTACTGTTGCGCATTCTGCGGCGAAAGACTTAAAGGCATTAACTTTACAGGCAGATATTTTAGTTGCTGCGATTGGGCGTGCGGAATTTGTAACGGCAGATATGGTGAAGGAAGATGCCGTTATTATCGATGTCGGCATTAATCGGGTCGATGACCCGTCCCGGGAAAGAGGCTACCGACTTGCCGGTGACGTTGATTTCTCAGGCATTGCCGAGAAGGCAAGTTATATCACGCCGGTACCGGGCGGTGTGGGGCCAATGACCATCGCGATGCTGCTTAAGAACACACTCACTGCCTACCAAAACCTGAATCGATGACCCATCATCGGAAAGACATTGGGGATTGGGGAGAAGAGATCGCAGCGCAGTTCCTGACCGAAAAGGGAATAACTATCCTGACGCGGAATTTTCGCGCAGGCAGAGGGGAAATTGATATTATTGCGCAGGATGCCGACTGCATCGTGTTTGTTGAAGTGAAGACCGGTAGCGGGTCGACCATCAATCCTGAAGAGAATATTACCCCAGCGAAGCAACGCCAGCTATACAAAATCGCCAATCATTATATTCAGAAAAATTCTCCGGCAGATGTAGATTTCCGTTTTGATGCCGTCATTGTTGTCGGCACACCGGCAGCATATACCATTCGTCATTATCCCAACGCATTTTATATTCTTTAATCTTCCCTCGCGTCTTATTTGGGAATTGTTGTTTACACCGCCAAACGGATATAGGAGGGAGGGGATTATTCCGAGGTCTTGTTTGATGGTATTTGACCATTATTGCGATCATCAAAACTGAGATAGGCGGTCAGATCGATCAAAACTTCAACATGGGAAGATCCGGAGAGTGCCTGCCGGTCTGTGCTGTTAACGCCAATCGCCTGCAAGCGCTTGCCCCGAAATAGTGGTAAGGATTGAATGTAACTGCGGATCGACTCAGCCCGTTGTGCGGCCAGCGTTTGTTGAAACGCACTGTTTTCAATTGAAAGCTGGATGTATCTGATAATAACCGGATGTCCCGGAAATTCATTCAGTGCTTTTGCCAGATTAAGCAGCCTGCCCTTGTTTTCGGGAGAGAGTGTGGTTTCTTCCCCGCGCCAGTTCAATGAATCCACATAAATCGTCAGAAAGCTGCCCTGCTTTTCCATCTTTCCATTGTCCTTAAACGCAGAGCGGGCGCGTATGATTTTTTGGTGAAGGAATTTTTCCTGTGCTGCCAAACTCTTGTATTTCAGCAAGGACTGTTCCAGGGCAACTTTCTCATCGACCAGCGCGGTGTTTTGCGCGGCCAGCATGCGATTTTCTTGGGCGAGCGTTGTAATTGTTTTATTCAGGTCCTGCAAAACCTTTTCGAAACCTTCTTCGAAACGGGGGCGATAGTCCAACTGTTCAGCAATCGCGCCAATATGCGTTTCCAGGTTTCTGACATAGGATTCTGCCGCCGCCGGTACCCGGGCGAGATAGTGCAAGGTTTTCGAAAGACTGAGCAAATAGTTCGCTTCATTCAAGAGTTTCTCGCTAAGAAGCGGCAATTGCGTCGATTCGAATTGATTCTCTCGAATTAATCCTTCCACGGAGTGTAACAGGGATTTGACATTCTTATAAGTGGTTGGGGCCAGGGTTTTTGCCTGGTAGTCATCTGCTTCACTGATTATGATTCTAACCTGCCCGATTAAATTATTGCGAATGGCTTCTGCTTCTGCCTGTTGGTAAAGCTTTCGTGCTTTATTAGCCATTTGCAGCGCCTGGCTCATCTGGCGGTCCCGGTGTAAATCTCCGGTTTGTAAAACCGTGAATTCCGCTTTCTCAAAAAATTCAGTTCCATAGGCTTCAGCGCCTAATAATATAGCCCGTTGGCGAAGAACGAGCAGCGTAGTAAAGTCTTTCGTTGCTTTTTCCGAAGCTATTTTCAACGACTGAATATTTTCCAGGGCGGTTTCAAATTCTTCCTGGTAAACTGTCCAGTTATCGTTGTCGGCGAGGGTTTCCAGTGAAGATCTTTGCTCGATAATTTCTTTAAAGTCTTTACCAAAAAACAGGTCGGCATACTGGGAGCGAAGTGTAATGATCTCTTGATCAATATTCTGCAAGTCGGTCGAGAATTGCGAAAATATCTGACCGCTAATCAGAAAGAAAAAAATCGATATATAAATAAATAAACGCTTCATTGAATATTTTCCCTGAAAATAAGCGGTCTGCAATATAAAAATAATATTATATAAGTTCAATTATAAATAAATTCAAAACCTTATTATGGCAGTTTGTCTACCGGATCACGGTTTACCAGTAATGAACTTTCGAGGAGAAATTGTCATCTGCCCCGCAGATTAATTACCTGGTAAAACTAAAATAGTTTGTTCTTTCAAATATTTTTTTGCCAGTTAAATAATGCTGGCTCATTATGAAACACTATGTTTTTACGCCCCTGTTCGGAAACATAGCAGGATGCAATTTTTGTTGAAGTGCTGCATGTCCAAAATTACCGGAAAGCAATTTGAAGCTGGTGCTATGAAGCTGTAATTTGAAGTGATAACCGAATTTGGAATACTGCTGTTGGATGATCCGAAGAATTAATTGGCAGTATTGGCGCCTTCTTCGATCCAGGTATAAATTGCTTCGATTTCTGCTTCGCTAAGGCAACTTAGACAATAGTCGATAGGTGGCATTCGTACTTGTGAAGGACTCACCGGAGAAATTAGTTCCGCCAATAGACTTATATCCGATCGGCCTGGAATTACAGTTAAAGCAGTGTTTCCCTGAAAATCCGGAGGATTACTATCCAGATCAAGACCACCATCGCGAACCGTTGAGGAATGGCATTGCCCTGGTGCGGCACAGTCTTCAAGAAAAATCGGGCGA
>JAUIFT010000126.1 GCA_030430345.1 Calditrichia bacterium
AAGCGCCGGAGGCAGCAGTTTTGATACCGCCGAAGATATCGCCCTTGATGGCGCCGGCAATATCTACATCACCGGTTTCTTTAGCGGCAGCGCCACTTTTGGCCCCAACGAAACCAACGAAACCATCCTGACCAGTGCCGGTTTAGATGATATCTTTCTCGCCAAATTTAGCGGTAATGGCGAACTCGTTTGGGTGACGCAGGCCGGTGGCCTCAATAACGGACTGTTTAATCGGGATTCCGGCAAAGGCATTGCCGTGGATAACGCCGGCAATAGCTACATCACCGGCGCCTTTCATTTAACCGCCACCTTCGGCGATGGGGAAGCGAACGAAACCAATTTAACCAGCGCCGGATCTGAAGATATTTTTGTAGCGAAGTATGATGCAAGCGGACTGCTGCAATGGGCGAAGCGCGCCGGCGGCGCCGGGGGAGGTCCCTTCTCTGACAGCGGCAATGATATTGCTATTGATGATATCGGCAATAGTTACCTCACCGGATATTTTAGCAGTACAGCAACCTTCGGTCCCGGCGAAAGCAACGTTACTATTTTTAGCAGTAACGGTCAAACAGATATTTTCGTCGCAAAATATGATGCTAACGGTGCGCTGCAATGGGCAAAATCAGCGGGCAGCAATTTTCCTGACATCGGCTCTTCTATCGATGTAGACGGAAATGGTAATAGCTATCTTGTCGGAAATTTCTATAATACGGTAACTTTTGGGAGCGGAGAAACCAACGCGACTACCTTAAACAGTGCTGGTTTTATCGATTGCTTTTTCGCAAAATATGACGGCAATGGGTTACTGCAATGGGCCAAACAGGCTGGCGGAACGGGTCGTGAGGACTGCACCGCCCTCACCCTGGATAGTGACGGAAATAGCTATGTAACCGGCTCATTTCGTGATGTAGCAACCTTTGGCAGTGGCGAGGCGAATGAAACGATGTTGACTGCTACCGGTTTTGCGGACTTTTACCTGGCAAAACTCGATAATAATGGCTTATTGCAATGGGTAATTGAAGCAGGCAACACGAAATCTGCCTGGGGCACCGGTATCGCAGCTGATGCCGCTGGCAATAGTTATATCGTTGGCAACTTCGCCGACAATCCGTTGACTTTTGGGGACGGAGCGGCGAACGAAACCACCCTGAACGATATCGGTGGTATCGATATGTTTATCGTGAAGTATAATGGCGGCGATGGCGATGGTGGTATCGAAGCGATTATCGATAATATCACTAGCATCATAAACGATCCCTCCGTTCCCCCGGCAGCAGTAAACGATTTGAATGATGCCGTCGGTAATCTGCAGGATGCTGTAGACAATATTACCGGCAACGATGTGCAGGAAGCGTACAAAGGGTTAGAAGACGCCGCGCAGGATTTGATGGATGCATTAGCGGACGGAGCGGATGTTTCCGCGCTGATCGACGCGATTGTTAATCTTGCCCTGGGACTCGCCGAAGAAACGGCCGGTGAGGCCAGCGCTTTTGCCGGTACTACACAAGTGGATGCTTACATCGCTGATGCTAACGATTTTTTTCAGGATTATGAGGATGAATTAGCCGACGGCAATTATGGTCTGGCTATCCGCCGCCTGGCCAGCGCCCGTAAAGAGCTGCAACGGGCCGTCCACCTCGGCAGCGCCATTGCACAAGGGATGGATGCGGAAGCTGATGTCCAGACTGCCTCAACGGCTATTCAGGATTTAATCGACAATGGCGGTTTTAGTGGGAATGCAAATGCCGATTTACAGGATGCCATCGATGCACTGAATGATGCCATCGCGGGCTTCAACGCCGGGGAAATTAGTGATGGTTTCGATGATCTGCGCACCGCTGTCGAAGAGCTCCAGGATGCTGAAGCGGACGGGGCGGATGCCGCGGATGAAATTGATGCGATAGTTGCATTGGCCAGAACCCTCGCGGAGACCAAGCTCACCGAAGCACAGGAATTTGCCGGCAACCCGGCGGCAGACGACCGCATCGCCGATGCACAGGAAGACATTGCTGATGCTGAAGCGGAGACCGCAAGCGGCGATCATGATGTCGCAATAAAAGAATACCGGGACGCCTGGAATGATGCCCGTGTTGCGCTCGAACATGCCCGCGGGTTGCGAAAAACCGGTAATGATCGCGGTGCCATCGCTGAATTGCCAACGACGTATGAACTGTTGCAGAATTACCCCAATCCGTTTAATCCAGGTACTACCATTGCTTTTCGCCTGCTGGAAAGCCAGCATGTTACCCTGCGGGTCTACAACGTGCAGGGGCAGTTGGTGCGCACCCTGGTTAACGGCAGCAAGGATGCCGGCTTGCATAACATCAATTGGGACGGCCGCAGCGATAACGGCGGGTTAGCCGCCAGCGGTATTTACATCTATCGCGTAGTCGCTGGTGATTTTAACGCGGCACGCCGGATGATTCTCCTGAAATAAGGAAAAGTTTCTGTTAGAAAAAATGCCGTTTCTTCCGGGAGCGGCATTTTTTCTTCCCCCAGTCGTTCCATCCCTTAGATCATAATTATTTTACCGTTCCCCCAAGCGAGCCGCATTATGAAAAAAATGTAATTCGGCGCTAGCCCGTGGTAAAATCCTTACTATTGTTTTCATTTCTCCGAAGAAAACGTATATTCTCTTAAATGACATCGGAGGGTTTTATGAGAACAATAGTTATACTGATGTTTATCTTCAGTATGGGTTTCCCCCAGAGTGAATTGACCTGGGTGAAGGTAAAATTTGACCTTGATACCCCGAATCTGCAGATGCTCGCTCGCGCCGGCATTATCACGACCGATCATCTTTCCGCGGAAAACGGATGGATGCTTCTCAGAGATTTCCAACGCTATCAAGGTGAATATGCACTGAGCGAGTTGCAGCGGGAGCAACGGGAATTTACCCGATTGTCCTCTCCGCCGCCCAGCGAAACGGATACACTGGGGCAGGTTCTTTTCACCCAGCAATTTTCTCCGACAGTGGAATCGGCCATCGGGCTGGCATACTTGAGCGGCTATTTTTATCTCTCCGATTTTTCCATCAATAATGAGAAAATTTATCAAATCGATCCAGATAATAATTTTCAGGTAATGAATATCTATCCGATGCCCGGCAATGGCAGTAAAAACCCCTGGGGGATCGCCAGTAATGGCCAATGGCTCTACATCGCTGATGGATTACAAGATATTATTTTTATTGCAGATACTGCCATGACAGTACAGTATAGCATCGTTACTCCCGGTCCCTTGGCCACTGGTCTCGGCTATCATCAGGCGAATCTCTGGAATGGAGATCTTGGCGATTTTACCGCGGGTATTCCGGAAAAGATGCTGGTCTCGGATACACTCGGCAATTTACAAAATAGCTATACCACTAATATCACCATTAATGGGGTTACCGCTACCGATTCTCTGATCATCGAATCGCGTAATAAATTTAACGGGCAAGTCGTTATCGGACATCATCCGGAGAACTTTTCCCAGGTATTTTCCTTTCCTTCTCCCCTGGAGTTCCCCAATGGCCTGGCCTTCGATGGCCGCTATCTCTGGATGTCCGGCATTCATGAAGGCGGGCGCTATATTGTCAAAATCAGTCTTGGGTTGCCGGAACCGGTAATACCAACGGCTGCGATCTCCCTTTCCAGCGACTCTCTCGATTTTGGTTCTACTCTCCTCAATTCCAGCAGCAGTTTACCATTGACGATCAGTAATCCGGGAGATACTACGCTGGTTATCGATACCCTTTTTACCGGAACCGGCAATTTTACCGTCTCGCAAAACGGCAACCTCTCTATCCCTGCCGATGCAGTGGATACTTTAATGCTTACTTTTTCGCCCGATTCAATCTCAAGCTATAATGACTTCCTTACAATTGTTAGCAATGCGGATAGCATGGCAACTCTCCAGGTATATTTGAGCGGCATCGGGATAAACCCTTTAGGTATTGATGTATCAGCATTCCCGCGGACATTTCAGTTACACGGTAATTTTCCCAACCCTTTCAATCCCTCAACGGAAATTCGCTATTATCTACCGGTGCCCACTGAGGTATCCCTGAAAATTTTTAATCTGCTGGGTCAAAGAATTAAAACCCTGGTAAGTGAACAACAAGCTGCCGGGGAACAAAGTATCCTCTGGGAGGGCCGCAATAGTAATGGCGAATGGCAAGCGGGCGGGATTTATTTTTACCGGTTAACCGTGGGAAATGAATTTCAGGCAACCCGAAAAATGATCCTCTTAAAGTAGAGATGAATAAACAAGGCCTAATATTGGACGCAAAATTCATCAGCGAGAAAAAATAGCTATGCCAGCAATTCACGATATCATCGGTTCAATCGGCGTTTCCCTGATTCTTTCCACTTATTTTTTGCTGCAACTCGGAAAGCTCGACCCGGCTAATTTCAACTATTCATTTTTGAATCTTTGTGGCGCACTCGCCGTCTTGTATTCCTTAAGTGTCGAATGGAATTTTGCAGCGGCAATGGTGGAGATTTTTTGGGGCATTATCAGCTTATACGGCATCGTCAAATATTTTATCCGGAAAACCTCCCAAAATTCGGCATTCCATCAATAATTAAATCATATGTAATGAGACAAAAATATTTAAGTGATAACCAGATAGCCTATATCTCTCCGTGCCATTTGCCCATTTGTAGATTTGCAAATGGGCAACAATGCCGGATTGGGCAGTGCTATTAATCTTTTTAGTTCACTTCTTTATCAAAAAATTTTTGTCCGCTTACTTACCGCTGATTCTTTTCGAGGTTGCAATTGTCCCGAAAAGTAACGATTATTCCGGCGCAACTCTAAACCGTTTTCTGCAAACAACTTTCCGGGGCCATCGAATTTGAAGAAGATCTTTCATCTTTACCGGGCATCATATCAGGGACTACCGCGCGAAGCCTGGCTGCTAGCAGTAGTCATGCTAATCAACCGCAGTGGCTCTGTCGTCTTATTCTTTATCACCCTGTACCTTACTAAAGAGCTGGGTTACAGTGTCGAGAATGCCGGGCAGCTGGTGAGTCTCTATGGATTGGGTGCCATGGGCGGGGCTTTTCTTGGCGGTTGGGCAACCGATCGCTGGGGCGTTAACAAAGTTCAGATTGTCACCCTGCTTTTTGCATCGGTTGGTTTTCTATGGCTGAGTTTTCTTACCACCGCTTATTCGATTGGTATCATGTTGTTTTTTCTGGCGCTTACCGGTGAGGCTTTCCGTCCGGCGAATTCGGCAGCTGTTGCTAAATATACCCCGGCGGAGAAACGCGCGCGTGGCTTCGGCCTTAATCGCCTCGCTATTAACTTTGGGGTAGCAATTGGCCCGGCGTTGGGTGGCTTTCTTGCCACAATCAATTACAGCTTTATATTCTGGATGGATGCGATCACCTGTTTTATCGCCGCGATTGCGCTCTGGATATTTTTTCGCAACGACCTTCACCATGAACCGCAAGCCCATAGCGTGGAAACATCTGACTCGCCAGGCAAAATACAATCGCTCTGGGGAGATAAACTCTTTTTCTATCTCTTGTTATTGCTTTTCTGTTCCGGAGTGGTTTTTAACCAGCTTTTTAACACCTGGCCATTGTATCTTCGCGAAGTGAACTTATTCAGTGAGGATGCCATCGGTCTTTTAATGGCGCTGAATGCCATCATGATTGTTTTGATCGAAATGCCGATTTTACACCGCCTGGAAGTCGTTAACCCTGTCCGCATTATGACGATTGGTATTCTGCTGTTAGTCGGTGGATTTGCCTTAACCCCATTTGGCGCCTCCTGGCTGTACATTGCCTTTACCGTTACGATCTGGACCATGGGAGAAATATTCCTTTTTCCAATCTCCGCCAGCTACATTTCCAATCGGGCAAGCGACAGCAATCGCGGCAGCTACATGGGGTTTTTCACTTTTGCTTTTGCGCTCTCTTTTGTCATTGGGCCATTGCTCGGCACCTGGGCGTATCAAAATATATCGCCAAATAGCGTCTGGGCGGGATGTGCCGTTCTTAGCCTGGTGATTACGATTGGCTTCCTGATTTTTGGATATCTGGACAAAGAAGAAACTGCCCGGAAAGCGAAACTACCAACAACCTCATAGTCTCTCAATTCTAAATTGCCTGGGTAATCCCCTTTAGACAAGCTCAGGATGATAGCTGCAATAATGCTAAGCTTGTCTAAGCATATCAGTAGAACAGTTCAAATTTCAATCGATAAGCTACCAGGCACGGGCGGAAATTACTGATCTCCGGAAATACCGGTTTCCCGGGTATTTTTTCGGGCAGCGGAAAGGAACGGCACAAAACTGGTACCCCCGGTGCCTTTAGCAGATGCCGCATCCTTTGCCTGCTGGGAGATATAGCGCACCGCAATTTCCAAATGATATTTCCGAAAACGATCGAGGATATTAATACAGTCATTAAAGGTTGCGCTTAGCCCGGGTTCTTTATCAGTTCGCTGCTCTACAAAACGGGCAATCCCCGGTTCTGCTTCCAGCATTTCCACAAATGCCCGGTGCGCTGGTGGCATATACTGACGCATTTCCAGCAAAAAATCTCCCGCCGGGCTTTGCTGATGATGAACGCCAAGTGCGGCGTCGATTGCCTGCAGCAATGAACTCTGTGCGGCACTCCCGCCGGCAAAGATCTTCGGTTTCTCATCAACACCGGCATAGATAACCCCCGGTGCCGGCCAACTGCTGACGTACGGACGCACCCGGTGATAGAAAATATAAGGGTCACATTTCTCCGGCATTCGCTGCAAGTTCATAAACATTTTTTCGATGATTGCCGCCAGCGCACTCAGCTTCATTTCAATTAAATTGACATTACCCGCTTCCTGCGCGTCCCGTATTTCCAGTAATAGCGGTATTGCAGCAGCACCAGCAGCCTCGATTGCCACCGTGACCAGATAAAACCATTGTTCATCCATCCCGCCGAGGAAAAGTTGCCGGACAGCAATATTATCCAGCACCAGTGGCCCGGCAGGGTCTACCTTATACCAGTTTTGCAGAACCATGGAGGCATGAGCGACAATCGGCGGGCGCCCCAGCAATGCCGCCAGCTCGCATAAAGGCATTGCAACACCGCGGGTAATTTCTCTTGCTGCACTTTCTTCGCTCCACACATATCCATTGGCAAAGATGCTCAAG
>JAUIFT010000127.1 GCA_030430345.1 Calditrichia bacterium
CTGGCAATGAGCATTTTTCGTTACGGATTGGATTATCTACGGATGATTCTCCTTAATTTTGAGTCAAAAGTTATTGAATTTAATAAAGTTATTCGACTTTTGTCGTGTACTTAGCATTAAATGTTTAAAGTTACCAATTTTTTTTGCAGGTCTTGTTAAGATGATGGGTTCTACCGTCCCAGTCCCAGCGATATCGCCTGCTGTTTACGAATCTCCGCGAAAGGCCGCTGCCATTCAACCGCGCCATTAAATTCCCAGGCGACCAGGGGAATTTGCCCTTCCCGGGCCAATTGCCGGAACAACCGTTTTTCTGCGTCCGGTTCCCGGGAAAAACCAAAGGGATTACGATGTCCCGTTCCCCGTAACTTGTGGTATTTACTGTCATTTGCAGCAATCAACTCAAATAATTCCCTGCCTCTTTGAATCATATAATCGAGAAAAGGGATATCGTAAGGTTGAATATCGGCATTTTTCCGGGGAGATTTTTTCACCCACTTCGCCCAGTCATACCCATAAAGAAAATCATGAACATAGCGGAAACGGATCCGGGTATTTTCACCAAAAATATCATTTAGTATTACAATCTTTTCCGCGGTGGCCGCCAGCGTTTTTCTGTCGCTACTATCATTGTCAAGCGCGGCGGCAACCAACACACTGGTAAGATAATCAAAGTCCCAAAAGATGTTTTCCGGAAAATTGCGTAACACCGCAGTGACAATCTCGCGGAGATGAAAGGCTATTTCCCGCAAACGTTTTTCCTCCCGGATCAAACTGGCAGCGTGTTCGCCAAGATTTTTAAAAGACGTCGGCGTATCCCGATCCGGCGCAACGGAAAGGTAACAAATGGCAGATTCCTTTATCTGCGCATCAATGGCGCGGAAATCGGCTAAAGCAGTTGCGGGTATTTTACTCACGGCTGAATCGATGCTCCCCAAATCCAGTAGACAGCGATAAAACTGCTGGAGAGCCAAATCGCCAGATGAAGGTCATTTTTATAGGCGGCTTGCGCCTTAAAGGCATTTGTTTTCGCGCGATCGCTGGATTGCCAGATCCGGTATCCATACCAAAGGATGATGATAATTGCCAGAATGCGAACCAAAGCGGGCAATGTGCTATCCTGGGTTCGTCCCAATAATAAAAACAGGACTGCCAATAGTAAGAGGAATTCAATCGCTCTTCGGCAGGATCGATTGCCAAACATCGTCACCAGTGTGGTTTTCCCGCCTTTGGGGTCACTTTCTTCATCGCTCAGTCCGCTGGCAATTGCACTGGCCAATGCCATGACCATAAAGGCCGGCAGCACTTCCCCGGCGGCCGGCGGCAGCCAGTCTCCCGACTGGCAATAAATATTAAACATCGGTAGAGCAACGCCTACCCCGAGCATTTCCAGCAATTCCCCGCCGCCCCGGTAATTTAAACGGATGGGAGGCAGCGAATAGCTAACAAAGATGAACAGGCAAGCGATGCCGGCAAAAAAAAGATATCCGCGATGCATCGCCACCTCACCGATACTGGCAATGCCCAGAGCAGCGGCCCCGGTCAGCGCACCAGCGATGAGCAGGTCATTCCCGGAAAGAATATTATCAGGAATTGTTTTCGGCGAGCATCCCTCCGGAAACATTGTCCGTTTCAGGCGGTCGACAGCTTCATCTGCCCAGTCATTCATGAAAACGATAAAAAGGAGGATAAAAATTGTAAAGAGGCCACCAATCAGTAGCCCGCTGAGGGAGATACTATTTGTAGCGCTAACCCCGATCGATTGCCCCAATAAAAAAGGCACCAGCAGTTTCGGCCAGCTATTCGGTTTCGCAGCATATTTCCAGCGGGCAAAAGTGCCCATCGTTGCCATATCCATGGGATTTCCCGTAAACAATGTCTATGGCACAATGAAACAAATCCCCCCCGGAAAAACAAGCGGTTGATATTTACACTCTGATCTTTCGCAAATGAGCAACTCTGAACATCGATCAACTGCCAATGCGGAGGTGGACAACATTGTCAAATGAGAGAATTCGAAAGCGGTTCAAGCGCCGGCCATCCATCGGATCGCTGATACCAATGATATCGTCCTGCCCATGGTCGATCTCCCCCGGGCAGGGATTATCATCGTCTTCGATCACCCAGATAATAATATCGCGGAATTGTATGTCTTCATAATAGAGATAGGTGCGCGTCTGGTAATCCGGGCGCACAAACTCCGCATTTGTATAAAATAAATGGTCGGAAGAATCGACATGCCCCAAGCCTTGAAAATTGCCGGAACATCCCAATAAATCACCACTATTGGCGTCGAAAATATGTACTTCCACTTCCAGCTTCCCCACACTGTCATACTCATCTGTAACTTCGATTTCGGTAATTTTGATCGGAATCGGCTCCGGCTCATAAATCGAACGGCCACTACAGGCGATTAACAAACAGAAGGGAAATAATATCGCCAGCTTAAACTTGTTAAATATCTTCCAAATTTCCATGTTTTCTCCCCAGGTAAACATCTTTAATATAACATTTTAAGTTTAATAATCCGGCAGCCATATTTAACTACCTGTTGTTAAAAACTAACAGTGCACCAGTGTAAATCACTGCCGCAGATATAACACTGCACTTTATCCGGCTTTGGGCGAATATTGTTTTTCTTCACCACTACCGCTTTGTATTCCTAATACACCACTGCTTTTAAAATCCCTGACCATTATTTCCATCTTCCGCGAATTTTGTCCGAAATACCGGCATTGAACAGCGGCGCCCCGTCAAAAAACGCGCTTTATTTCCCTGGCGGGAATGACTATATTCCTTCGAAAATGTATACGGGACAGATATGAACATTCATGCCATCGGCGTAGATCTGGCAGAAATTGACCGGGTAGAAGCATTAATCGAAAATTACGGCGAGAAATTCCTCAGCCGGGTGTTTACCGAAACGGAAATCGACTATTGCCGGCAAAAGGCAAATGCCCAAAGTTTTGCAGCCCGCTTTGCGGTGAAAGAAGCGGTTTTTAAAGCAGCAGGCACCGGTCTTAGTCTCGGCATGCATTGGCGCGATGTGGAAATCGTGAATAATGCCAAGGGTAAACCCCGGGTTGAATTGCATGGTAAAACCGCGGAAATGCTCGCCGGAAAAAAAATACATGTATCAATCTCTCACAGCGGTAATCTGGCTATTGCGATGATCGTTGTCGAAAATTTGGCCCCTATGGAATCGTAAAATCGGCTTGAACAGATGAAACCAGGAATTCCTCTTTCGGGATTTAAGGAGACCACTTCATGATTAAAGTAGTAACCGCTGCGGAAATGCAGGAGAAGGATCGCTTCACGATAAACAGTATTGGCGTACCAGGTGTCGTTTTAATGGAGAATGCCGGACGGGCAGTTTCCCGGGTTGTTCAGAACAAGCTGGAGAATGAGGCGGATCCCCTGGTCTATATTTTCTGTGGAAAAGGCAATAATGGCGGAGATGGGTTTGTCGTCGCCCGGCATTTATGGAATGAAGGGGTTTACGTGCGAGTGTTTTGCACGGAGGAAGTGGCAAAAATTTCTGGCGATGCCCTGATTAATTACAATATCCTGCGCAATATGAACATTCCCATCGAATACATTTCGGCGATCGACGATATTCGTGAGCTGGAAAATGAGCCTCCGGACATTTTAGTGGATGCGCTCCTTGGCACCGGCATCAAAGGCGCAGTGCAGGGCATCACCGCCGAGCTGATCAATTTTATCAATCAAAATCTTGAGACAACAGTTATTTCCGTCGATGTGCCATCCGGGTTAAACGCCAGTTCTCCGGAAGTGGCCGGCAAAGCAATTCGGGCGGATATCACCGTTAGTATGGCGCTGCCGAAGTGGTGCCATGTTTTTTACCCCGCGAAGACTAATGTCGGCGAACTCTACATCGCCGACATCGGCATTCCTCCCTCTGTATTGAGTCAGGATAACGTAATGCTCGATATGCTGGAGGATTATGATATCGTGCTGCCTTTTCGCTATGCCGATTCCCACAAGTATGACAATGGCAAGGTCGGTGTATTGGCTGGTTCCAACGGCTACACTGGTGCCGCCGCCCTCGCCGCGCAGGCGACGATGAAGATGGGCGCCGGTCTGGTCATTATCGGGGTGCCGGAAAGCATCAACAATGTTCTTGAGCAGAAACTAACCGAGGTCATTACCCGCCCGCTCCCGGAAACCCCGGAGAAAACCATTGGGCAGGTCAGCCGGGGACGGATTAAAGATCTGCTGGAATGGTCCGATGTATTAGCGATTGGTCCGGGATTGGGACGGAGCGAAGAGGTTCAGAAAACCGTAATCGATATCCTGCGCGATTTCGATAAGCCGATTGTTATCGATGCCGATGCCCTCCTGGCGTTAGCGAATCATCGCGAGATTCTGGAAGCCGGCCCGCATCCAAACTGGATTCTTACTCCGCATTTAGGCGAATTCCGCCGTTTCTTCCCGGGAGAAACAAAAACTTCCATCGTTCAGAATCGCATTCCCCTGGCGCAGGACTTCGCGGAAAAATACGGCCTTACACTACTCCTGAAAGGGGCGCCGGCCCTGGTGGCAATGCCGGATCGCCGGGTCTATCTCAATTCTACCGGAAACGCCGGATTGGCCAGTGGCGGCACCGGGGATGTGCTCACCGGATTTATTGCCGGCTTGCTTGCCCAGCATTACGATCCCGATGAAGCCGCTTATACCGCTAATTTTATTCACGGCTATGCCGCGGACTATCTCGTCCGTAAAACCACGCAATATACCCTGATGGCTGGTGAATTGATCGATCATTTAGGGGCGGCAATGAACGAACTGGCGGAGAAACAGCAAAAGCATTAGCACCTGGCAGTGGATGATGTAATTTTTCCCTGATTAACCAAATGCTACTGCCACTTTCTCATATTGTAGTTATTTATTCAAGATAATCATCCCGGAGCGGACGACGCACCGCTGGAAAGCCATATCAATAAACAAAGGGAACCAGCTTGCGGGAAGTTTCCCGGTATGCTGCATAATCCGGGAAATGCGCTGCCAGTAATGTTTCCTCCCGGCGTATTTTCAGCAATAAATCAATCACTAAAACCACCCAGGTAAATAGTCGCTGCGGCGTGTAGTGCTCAATGAGCATCGGCAGGGTTGTAATCAACAGAGCGGTGTACATCGGATGGCGGATGTATTGATAAGGCCCGTCAGTTATCAGCACCGCTTTGCTGCTAACCTCCGGGGTGATATTGGGTCGGCTGCGGCGCATGCTGTATATTGCCCAAAACCCGAGAAATATACCGACAAACTGGGCAAGCGCGCCGAACGGATCGCCGACCAGGATTGGGCCGCTTTGCAGTAAGTAGCCCAGGCAGGCAAATTGTATAAAAACCAGTAAATAAGAGACAGCCATTTTTTTCCTATTCAGACTTCTTACCAAAAATAAATAGAATTACAACGATCGCGATCAAACCCAATGGCAGGACCAGCCAATTGCTGATTCCAAATCCGACCGGAATATATCCCAGCGCACTGGCGACGCCCGCACATGTTAAAGCATAAGGCAACTGAGTGCGAACGTGATCAATATGGTCTGCACCGGACGCCATGGAGGACATAATCGTCGTATCGGAAATCGGGGAGCAATGATCGCCAAAGATCGCACCGGCCAGCACCGCCGCAGTGCCGCTTAACAATAAGTTCATTGCATGGGATTCCGATAACCCGGCTTCAATCGGAAAAGAATAGGCCAGCGGGATGGCAATCGGCATCAGTATCGCCATGGTTCCCCAGGCGGTGCCGGTTGAAAAGGAGATCACTGCTGCACCAAGAAAAATAAGCAGTGGGAGCCATTGCGGGGTCAGGAATGTTTTTGTTAGCTGGACGACGTAATCTGCTGTCGAGAGGTCCTTGCAAATGTCCCCAATCGCCCAGGCGGTGGTTAGAATCAGAATAGCCATTACCATTGCCCGAACGCCGCCGACCCAGGCGCGTAACGCGGTTTCCAGACTGAGCAGTTTCTGGCCAACCGCCATGCCAATAGCGGCGATACTACCGATCATCGACGCCCAGACCAGCACCGAGAAAGAGTCGGCACTGCCAATCACGCTGCTCAAGTATTGTATCCAGGAATAACCGGAAACGTCTGTGCCATCCCCTTTGAGACTCTCCAAACCAGTATAATAGAGGCCGATCATAACGACAACGACGACAACCCCCACCGGCAGCACGGCATTATACCAGCGCTTCGGGATCGATTCATCCGCGATCATTTCCGGGTCTGCGAGATCTGCCAGTGGCATGGCGTCGTTGCGGAGCACCTGCCCGGTCGTGCGGGCCCGTTCTTCCGCCCGGCGCATCGCCCCAAAATCACGCATCAAAAAGGCTATCATGAATCCGAAGAAGAGGGTGTAAACCGGGTAAAAATTGTAGGGAATCGTTTCGATGAAGGTCAGATATGCATTTTTATCCACCCCAAGGGTTTGGAAGGATTGATTGATCAAGCTGATTTCGTAGCCAATCCAGGTGGAAATAATCGCAATATTCGCTACTGGCGATGCTGTCGAGTCTACCAGATAAGATAACTTTTCCCGGGAGATTTTCAACTTGTCGGTCAGCGGACGCATGGTATTTCCGACGATCAGGGTATTGGCATAATCATCGAAGAAAATGAAAACCCCCATTGCCCAGGTGGATAATTGGCCACCGCGGGGACTTTTCGCATAGCGGGAGAGTTTCTCAACAATTCCCTGTGTGCCACCGGAACGGGAGATTACCCCGACCATCCCGCCTAATGCCAGACTCCCGGTATCACCCATAAAAACTTGAGCGGGATAAGAATTGTACCAAAGAAAACCGATACAAGCCCCAACAAATGCCGCAATGTAAACCACCAACTCTCCTGAGTCTGGTATGTACATAATGTTTAGATAATCGGCAAAAACCGTATTACCCGACACATAAGCAAAAATGGCTAAGGTTATACCAATAATGGCGGATGTTCCTGTAGCTAATCCATCCAAACCATCTGTCATATTAGCTCCATTAGAAACTGCCGTTATAATGATAATTACTATTAAAATAAATACTGCTGCTCCGGCATAAGGTGCTGCTCC
>JAUIFT010000128.1 GCA_030430345.1 Calditrichia bacterium
AAAAGAAGACTTAAACAGACTCATCGCAGAAATTCCCGGGAAAGAATGGGAATCGACATTGTCCATCGGCAACTTTAAAGGAACCGAGCAATTGCGGATGATTACCCGCCCTTTTTCCTACATCTCCCGCACGCGGGTCAGTGGTGATCAGGGCGATCGTATCGTTTATATCAAGCTTTATCGCAATCGCAGCAATCGCACCCATGAACGCTGTATGGAAAAAATTGTGGAAGACTACCGGGTTGCCCGCTTCTGGTATGATAAATTTGCCGACTCCCAGCAATATCAGGTGGTGCGGCCAACTATGGTTATCCCGGAAAAATACCTCTTTGTCACTGAGGAGAGCAAAGGTGAAAACCTCTTTAACTTGATCCTGAAAAATGCCAGATGGATGCCTTCTTCAGCAAAAATGGATTTGCTCTGCAAGCATCTCCGCAATGTTGGCGGCTGGCTCGGCTATAAAAAAACGATCATGACCGACCCGGAAGATCGCTACAACCTGATGGATTTGAAAGCATATATGGATGTTCGCTTAAAAATTCTACTGGAAAATTCCACTATTGGCATCGACGAAATTTACCGGAAACGCATTCTTGATTTTGTTGATCATAGCGTTGAGCAAGTGCCGGAGAGCGATTTGCTGATGAGTACCAGTCACAGCGACTTTAACCCCGGCAACATTCTGGTCAATGATGCGACTGTTACTGTGCTGGATTTCGGCCGGATGGTGAAAGAGTGTTTTCTGCTCGATGCCAGCAAGCTCCATTTTCAACTGTGGCTGCTCACCCTTAAACCACAGTACCGCCCGGGAACGATTCGCCGTTTGCAAAATGCACTTTGGGAAGGATTTGGAGATCCCGGCATCCAGCAGCGAATGATCTTCCGTTTAATCATGATCAGAAATATTCTCACCCATTTAACCGGACAGGCGAAGTTTACGAATCTTAGTTTCAAGGAAAGATCTTATAACCGCTGGGTAATTCACCGGGAAATGAAATTGCTGATGCAATTGCTTAACAGCAGTCATTTGACAACTTAATTGAAAAGCTGTCAAATGAAGATAGGAAAATCGCTCTTATTAGAAAATTGTTGATCTTTAATTGCTGTTCGATGAGCGATCAACAATTTAACTATTTATTTTTTTTGATTTTACCAAACATACGTTGGAAGAAATGAAATCAACTGCGAAAAACATCCTTTTTATTTCCCTGATGCTGATAATGAGAGCACTCCCGTTAACAGCCCAGGGCAATATTGTTGCGCTCATACCGGAGTTTAAAATCAATCCGATGACCGGCGAACTGGTCGGTGATGGTGAAAAACTGGGCACATTGCAAAAACGGTTTAACTTATTGAACGAGCAAAATGCGATGCAACTGTATGCGGTTGGCGGGGAAACAGCGGCATTCCAGCTGATACTACCGGCAGATGAGGCCCTGCGCCTAATTCCCCTGGCAGATAAAAGCATCGATTTTCGCATTTACCAGGTGGGTTCCGTCCGCGGCCCGGAAACGAAAGAAGGGCAGGCTCTGCCAGACATCCTTCTCCCGCTCAAAGCAAATGCAGACGGGGAATATGCCCCCCGGCGCAACAGCGATTTAATGCCGGCAAACAGCCGATATTTTCTTTTTTGGGTAGAATTAATAACCTCTCCCTTAAACAGTGACCAAACACTACCGGTGACACTTAAGATACGCGGCAACGACGGCGTGCAGGAATTATTGATTAACTTGACCGTCGATGCGGAAAAACTCCCCCCTGCCCCACTGATGACCGACTTCAATGAATATGGGGACAAATATCTGCAGGTATTTCGAAAAAACAGTTCACCGGCAGAACTTCATCAAGTAGAAGCGTCAGTTTTTCAGCTTGCCGCAGAGCATAACGGCAGCATGAATCCACTCCCTTACAAAAGCCAACAGGGTAAGCCACGGGATGGCATGGTACCGGTAATGCTGAATAATGACTCGCTCAATCCGCAATTGGACTGGCGGGAATATGATGCCCGGTTCGGAAAATTTCTCGATGGCAGTGCCTTTCCCGATGGGCAACCGATTGATCATCTTTATCTCCCCTTTAATCCATACTGGCCGGCGGACTTCCGGCTGTATGTTTCCGACCGGGAACGCTACGAAGCAATTTGGATGGCCATGGCAAAAGCTTTTATCGAGCATTTCCGGGAAAAAGGATGGACGGAAACCACTTTCCAGGTGTATTGTAATCAAAAGCCGAATAAGGGTGGCGGCGTTCCCTGGCACCTTGATGAGCCGAAAAGTGTAAAGGACTATGAAGGGTTGCGCTATTATCATGATTTAGCGAAGCGCGCCTTCGCCGGTGCTGAAGGTTTAAAGATCCGCTTCCGGATCGACATTTCGCATTTCTATTGCAATCAGCATAAAGGCCGGCGGGATAAAGATTTTCGCGTCAATGGCGGGGGCGAAATTTTAGCCCCGGTGGATATCTGGGTCATCTCCCGCCATTCCATGTACGATGCTGCTGCGATCAAACAGGCCAAAAAGCTGCAAGCGCAAGGAAAAGAGATATGGATATATGCGGAAACGCCCAAGCTGAAAGAAAGCGGCCAAAGAAGCATTCAGCGCATTTATCATAGCTGGAAACATCAATTCGACGGTGTGTTAATCTGGCGCTCCTTCGCCCGGAAACTGCACAAACGAAAGGGCTCGGAATATATTTTATACGCCGTGGACAGCGCCGGTGAAAAGGGCGTTTACCCCTCAATCCGCCTGAAACAATTTAAACGGGCATTCGAAGATGTCCGCCTGTTTGAACTGGCAATTGAGAAAGGCCATCTTAACCGGGAAGCAGTTCAGGAAATAGCTGAAAAATATGCCAACAGTAACCTTGACGGCATCTGGCAATATCGCACCACTTTACATAAGATTTTACTGGAAGACCAAAAAATTGGGAAGAACTAGTTATGCGGGATGCTATCAAAGACGTCGCATTTAATGGATTGGGCCATCTCGGGGTCTATAAACGCCGCCGCCAGGCAAATAGTGATAAGGCCATAGTGCTCACCTATCATGGCATTGTGCCGGAGATTCCAGCAGGCGCACCAACGTTTGAGTATCGCAACTTCGTTACTACCAGTCAGTTTGAAGAACAGATTCAATTTCTCCTGCGGAACTATCGTCCGTTGAAAGCTGCCGACTTGTATACAGCGGGCGTCAGCGTAGAAGGCGGCTTTTTGATCACTTTTGATGACGGGTTTCGCAATAACTATCAATACGCCATGCCTATTCTGAAAAAATATGGCATACAGGGATGTTTCTTCATCACCACGAATCTGATAGGCACCCGGGAATTACTCTGGACAGAGCAGGTGACCTTGATGCTGGAACGCACCCAAAAGCCGTCCGTCACCCTGGAACTGGATGCACCGCAAACTTTTTCCCTCAGCGATCCGCAAAAACGGGAAGAGGCCTCCAGGGGCATTCGTAAACATCTCAAGTTAATGTCTTCGGCACGCTTACGGAAAGTAATGCAGCAAATGAAATCACAGCTGGATGACGTTCCCCTCACCGTTGGCAAGAACGAGGAAGAACGCTATCTATTTATGACCTGGGACGAAGTGCGGGAAATGATTGCCAACGACCAGTTGATTGGGGCCCACACCCACAATCACCCGATGCTGGCAACATTAACCGAAACGGAAAGCTGGCAGGAATTAAGCTTGTGCAAGGAAGCGATCGAAAAGGTAACCGAACAGCCTTGCCTGACGATGAGCTACCCCAATGGAGAGCGGGAGAATTACAATCAAATGAACATCGAGCATCTGAAAAAGCTGGGATTTAAGTGTGCTTTTACCCAGGTGCCGCTATACAATGATGATAAGACCGATCCTTTTCAGTTACACCGGGTAAATATCAGCTTGAAGATGTCCTTAAAAATATTTGAAGCAACTCTCTGTGGCGTCATTTAAAGTTAAACACGCGAAAAGAAAGACGTGCTTCAGAAAAATGCCAGGTAAAAATATTTTATAAAAAGGGAACACTGAAAGGATCAAACTAAGCGCTCAGCCGCACTTTGCCCATTTGCAAATTTGCAAATCGACAAATAGGTAAAGAGAACATCAGAAGACAGTTGATCTATTTATTACTTAAATATTTTGGTTCTCTGACATATTTTGTGATTAGTATTATTAGTAAATCCTTAAGTGTAACCCTTTCAGGGTAAAACGCTTTCGGGGGTTTTAACCCTGGGCTGGAAAGACCATCAGCCCAGGGTTAAAACCTGTAACCGCTTTGCGGTAAAAATACGCCGAAGGCGTTGCATATTTCAACCGGGGGGCATACCTGAGCCCCCCGGTTGAGATAACTTTTTTACAAACCCTGAAGGGGTTACAGAATTTTTTATGTTAAATGTAGCCAGTGAATACATTTTCACAAAATTTGTCAAAAAACGATTAATTTTTACCTTATTTACTCAGTTCTTATTAAAAGTTTCGAATAATCATTCTTAACCGATTGAAATAAAGTCATTATGCTTAGTAAATCTACCAGCACTTTACCTCCCCAAATGGCTGCGGATCGCACAGATGATTACCGCTGCCCGCTTTGCCGCTCCACTTTGGAGAAAGTGCAGAAGACCTTGAAATGTACATCCTGCAAAACAGTATTTCCCTTTCTGGAGAATCACATACCGGATTTTGCCTTATCCAAAAATTTTTATTATGGGGATATTCCGAAAAGTGCCATGCAACCATTATTGGCCCAGGGAAAAACCATCGGCTGGAAAGCTGCCCTGGCAAGCGCGCTGGACACTCTACCGTTAAAAATGCGCCGCAGCATTATTCAGGTCTTATTCAACGAAGGCCGGGCAGCCTGGAAATACCTGCTCGATATCGCTCCCGGTAAAAGAGTGCTGGATTGCGGCGCCGGTTCCGGCATCCTCTCCATCGCGCTGGCGCGGAGCTTCCAGGAAGTTGTTAGCTTTGACCTGACCGGTGAACAACTACAGCTGGTCAAAATGCGAGCAACAGCAAACGGTGTCAATAACATTACCTGCGTGCGCGGCGGCGATACAGCGTATCTCCCCTTCCCGGAAAATCATTTTGATGCAATAATGCTTAACGGTGTGCTGGAATGGCTGCCGGAATCCCGCCAGGGAAACCCCCGCACTATCCAGTTGGCATTCCTGAGAGAAGTAGAACGTATTCTGAAACCGGGCGGGGAATGCATCATCGGCATCGAAAATCGCTATAGTTACGAGAGTTTCCTCGGTAAAACAGACGGTCAATCCGCGCTCGCATACAGTTCTCTGATGCCCCGAAAAGTGGCAAACCTGTATTCTCTGAAAAAGAATGGTAAACCATACCGAACCTACACTTACTCGCTTCGCGGCTATAAAAAATTATTTAAAACCGCCGGATTGAAGCCGGCGAAGTATTTTTCCCCCTACCCTTCTTTTCGGCGCTTTTCCCAAATGCTCAGCCTTTCCCATCATGGCAAAGTGAACAGCCGGTTTTTCGGGGGCAATCCCAACTCGAAACGCACCCGCTTAATGAACAGCAGTCAATTCCTGAAGCTCTTCACACCATCTTTTTTTATTCTGGCGAACAAAGAAAAGCGCACCGAATCTTTCCTGGAAAGATTGCTACCAAAAGTTAGCCGGGAGCTCAACGAACGGCTTTCCCTGGACGGTGGCAGTTGGGGCATTCATTCCTTTCTGGTCGCATCCGGTAACAAAGTTTTACTGATGATCGAATACGACGGGCAGGACCATGGCGGCCAGGTGAAGAGGATGGTCATCAATATTCCCATGAATCCTTATGCCAATGAGCGCTTACGGGAAAATGCCGCGATTCTGGATAATTTACATAACAGCGGCAAAATTCCGGCGGAAATGCTGGGACAAATTCCCCGGAATGTTCTCAGTGGAGAAATGGATGGCGAGTATTACTATGTCGAAGAGATGCTCGACGGCGTTCCCGGTGAAGGATTGCCGATTTCCCGCAAGGCACAGAAAGAACTTATTCGCGCGGCATTCGATGGATTGGTTGCATTGCATCAGTCGGATTGCAGCGAAACAATTGTTGATGACAAGCTTTTTGAAGAACACTTTGCCCGCCCGCTCCGGGAAGTAGCCAGTTTTTTTGGCAACAGCGAAGAACAGCAAAAAATAGACAGTTTAATCGGCAAACTTCAGGAAATGTTAAGCGGGAAGAGGCTGCCAATGGTATGGCGGCACGGGGATTTCTCTTTGAAGAATTTGCTCTTCGATACCAACAAGATGACGCTTTCCGGGATGATCGACTGGGATCTTTCCGAGCAGCAGAGCTTGCCGTTAATCGACGTTCTGCAGCTGTTGATCCGCACCAGGATGACCGGCGAGCGGACATCATTCCAAAAGACCTTGATGAAATATCTCTACCCCGCCAATTTCAGCGGCTTTGAGGCGGAACTCATTGAAGAATATCTTGCCACATTCAAGATTGATCCGGCATTGCTCAAACCGATATCGATCATTTACTGGATTAGCCGCATTCAGCCCCATGTGGGCTCTTTCAAAGATCTTGATGTCGTCTGGGTGCAGGATAACTTCAAGGAGATGCTTAACTACATCGAAAACTTCACGAACGCCCCCAATTAACAAAAAAGGCCGGATAAATCCGGCCGCTCCATCTATGCCAAAGGCATTCCAGTGCATAACCCAGAGTGTCGCAGACATCTCCGGGCATTCCAGTACATCATCCCAGAGACCTCCATACATAAGCACCTACCAGCTCCACACCGATGGGAAAAACACCGAGATAGCCAGGAATATCCCCGCCATAATCATCAGACGAATAAATAATGGGAACATGAACCGTAACCAGGAAGTGTAGGGAATCTTCGCCAGGCTGAGCATTGCCATGAGCACCCCGGAAGTGGGAATAATCGTGTTCGAAAAACCATCACCGCAGGTGAAGGCAAAAACTGCGGTTTGCCGGGTTATCCCGAGTACGTCGGCCAATGGCGCCATCAGCGGCATGGTCACCGCTGCCTGCCCGGAGCCGGAAGGCACCAGAAAATTCAAGGTAGACT
>JAUIFT010000129.1 GCA_030430345.1 Calditrichia bacterium
CGTCACCGGAGATGTTGCCGGCGAGATCGAAAGTCCCGCCTACGCAATGCTTGATATGGACGAAAAAATTCGCCAGATCGAAATGCCACAGGGCTATATCGTTGATCCGATGTACAAAGGCGAACCCTTTCTGGAAGAGCAGATCGCTATGAAATGGGACGGGGAGTGGCAGATCACCTTTGAGGTTTTCCGCGATTTGGGCGCCGCTTTTGCCGTGGTGCTGATCGTCATCTACCTGCTGATAATCGGTTGGTTCCAATCCTTTAAAGTGCCGCTGGTAATGATGGTGGCCATTCCACTCAGCCTGGTCGGCATCATTCCCGGGCACTGGCTGCATGGGGCATTTTTTACCGCGACATCAATGATCGGCATGATTGCACTGGCCGGCATTATGGTGCGCAATTCGATCCTGATCATCGACTTTATTCAGCTCCGCCTCGCCGATGACGTCCCCCTGAAACAAGCTGTACTGGAAGCGAGTGCCGTTCGCACCCGCCCCATCTTGCTCACCGCCGGCACGGTAGTCATCGGGGCAATCGTTATTCTGTTCGATCCGATTTTCCAGGGACTGGCCATCGCCCTGATGTGGGGAGCACTGGCCTCGACAGTGCTGACTCTCGGTGCGGTGCCGCTCATCTATTACCTCGCTGAACAGAAGAATTATCCTGAATCTCCGGCGAGTATTTCGGTCGCTGCGGCCCCAACGGCAACAGAAATTACCGCTGATAGTGAAGATGGCGATGCCAGAGAAGAAACGCTTACAAAAAGTGAATAGAGAATTCAAAAAATTAAGATATCGGACAGTATTATAATCTACTGTCCGGTTGGAGGACCTATGAAACTGATCGGATTAATGAGCCTGAATACTTTCAAGGAGAAAATCCGGAAAGTATTTGAAAAGCACCAGGTGCATATCTACAGCGAAGTTGATGTAACCGGGCATACCGCCGAAACGATCGACCGTTATGGCTGGTGGCATCTGGAGAAAGATATTCCCGCTTATTCCACCCTCTATTTCGCGATTCTCGCTGATGATAAGGCTGCCGGAATTATGCAGGAATTCGAAACCACTTTTCAAGTTGACGACATCACCTTTAAGCCCCGGGCATTTCAGGTTGCCGTCGAAAAAATGATCTAAATGTTAATTCAATCCAGAAGGAAATAATCATGACTATTCAAAGACTCATTCGAATTATCGCCGGCAGCTTCATCATTCTCTCGCTGGTACTATACGACATAAATAACGCCGGGCCGAGTATCTTTACCCATCTCAACTGGCTATTATTTACTCTTTTTGTTGGGGTCAACCTGTTACAATCCGGCATTACCCGCTGGTGTTTAATGGAAGATATTCTGAAGAAGTTCGGTGTAAAGTCTTAGCAAATGTGCAAATAAGCAAAAATGCTCAATTGCCCATTTGCACATTTGCATTTTTTGACTAAATGGCATTACTTTCCCAGACAGAAAAATTGGAGAAAAGAATATGCCAAAAGTGTTTTTCATACTATTACTTATGATAATGTTTTCCGGATGCGCGGAGAAAAAATCACCCGCATTGGACATCGACTGGGTGTTTGTCCAGGGTGGCGAATTTACCATGGGCATGGATGAGCCAATTGTCAGTCCGAAAGGCGATGTCATTCCCGGCTATACCACACCGGCGCATCGGGTAACCGTGAACGATTTTTATATCAGTAAATATGAAATCACTTATGCCCAATTTCGGCAGTTTTGTGAAGCGACCGGCCGGGAGATTCCGAAAGCACCGCCGGTCAACTCTTATGGCGATAGCGTCAATTTTGTTTTTCAGGATAATCATCCCATGCTGGTGACCTGGCGGGAGGCCGATGCCTTTGCCCGCTGGGCCGGGGGACGGCTACCGACCGAAGCGGAATGGGAATACGCCGCGGAAGGCGGGAAACTCAGCAAAGGATTTGCCTACAGCGGCAGCGATACCGCCAGCGTGGTCGGTTGGGTCGGTGAGAATTCCGACAGCACTTTCCATCCGGTGGGACTGCTCCGTCCCAATGAACTGGGCATTTATGATATGACCGGCAACTTGCATGAATGGGTATCGGACTGGTGGAATCCCGATTATGATTATTCGAATAGCCCCACGGATAATCCAACCGGACCGGACAGCGGAGCGGCAAAAATCTCCAAAGGTGTCGGCTGGTACTATAATTCTGTTGATATGGAAACCGGTGTTCCGCTCAAATATTCGATTCATCGCTCGGAAGTGCGTTACCAGTCCGGCGTGGACGAGAGAACCTACGGCTTCGGTATGCGAATCGTTAAAGATACCAAATGAAACTGTGGTCAATACAGCCGTTGGTAGTCTGGGAAGAACTCCAGAAATCCGGCATACTTCATGCCCGGACAGACTATGCTGATCAGGATTTCCTCCCGCCGTATCGCTGGATGACAGCGCAAATGCAGCAGCGAATTGGCCCGGCGCCAGATATGGAAGCGCTACCATTCTGGGCCTGGTTTCAGGCGTACGGAAGCAAACAGGCAAAGCCGGATTTACGGAGAAGCGGCCATCTCCCCAGCGGCAGCAAAGGTATTCGCCTTGAGTTGGAAATGGCGATGGCGCAAGTTCTGCTCTCGGATTTCGAGTTGTGGCACTACGTTCTTAATAATTGGTATTTGCCAGGATCGCTGGCAGATGGAGAATTATTTGAAAGAAACCGTAAAAAGAAAAGGTCAAGCGAGCAGCAATCCATGATTGAGAAAAGCTGGCAGCGCATATTTGATCTTAATTTTGCTGCCGCAGATATTGCGGTGCCGCTCGCGGAGAAATCCCTGCAGGCAACGTTCTGGGAGCTAAAGCTTGAAAATGTCATCGACGTACAAACATTTTTGGCAAGGTAGCACATTTTCCAATCGGCAAATTTGTAAATTTGCAAATGTCTTATTTTTCACTACAGTAATTTATTGCCTGCTATTATCCGGCAACCCACTGACCGCTCAGCAACTTTCCCCTGATAGCAGTAGTGCAGCAACAGCCTATCAGGATACGCTTGACCTTATCGAGCAACAAAGACGCCGCTTTTCCGAAAGCTACCGGCAAGCGAGTAGCGACAGCGCTAAACAGCCATTCTCAGTGAAGTTAAATCTTTTCTGATCAACACAATTAATCGTAAACTTTTTCCATTTTGGTATGGCACTCCCTGGACCTTCGGGAGAAGATCCCAATCCGCACAAATTGAGTGCTCATTAAGATTTCATCTTGGGCAGTAATGTTTTTGCCTAAATCCCTCCCTTTGGATATATTTCTTTGGTCAATGAAGCTCTACTGCGCTGCCAGGGGCAGCAGTGAGTCAATACTCCCTATCCCGACACCCCTCTCAAAGGAGGCCACCATGAAACTACTCCATCTGATTGCAACACCACGCCCGGAAAAATCCAATACGTTGAAAATCTCCAATGCATTTCTGGCAAGCTATCGGGCCAAGTATAGTGATTTAGAGGTTGAAGAAATCAGTCTTTTTAGTGTATCTATACCAGCGAGCACCGGCGACTATATTGATGCCAAGTATAACATGATGACGCGTCAACCATTGAATGATACCATGCAGACCGCCTGGGATGAAATTGAACGCACAATTACGCACTTTTTATCGGCTGATATCTATTTAATCAGCACTCCGATGTGGAATTTCGGAATTCCCTACACACTGAAACACTATATTGATACGATCGTCCAGCCCGGCTACCTCTTTGGTTACAACGAGCAGGGAATGCCCTTTGGCATGGTCAAAGACAAAAAAATGGTTTGTGTTACCACCCGCGGCGGGGATTATTCAGAAAATAGCCCTTTCCATATTTATGACAGCCAGGAGCCTTATTTACGGGCGATCTTTGGTTTTGTCGGCATTACCAACGTCCATTTTGTCAACGCACAGCCGATGGATATGTCGCCGGAACTGCGGAATGCGGCGATCGCAAACGGTATCAGCGAAGCACAGTCCCTGGCCGGGCAGCTTTAGATATGATTCGTAAATCTTTGAACGGCAAATTTGAAATAAGGCTTATTTTATGATACTATCACGGCGTTCATATATTTTCCGGATTCTTTTCTTCCTTCTTCTCTCTGTGGAGATTTTTTCGCAAAGCCATGAGGACTGGAGTTACAATCTGAACATCTACGAAGTGAATACCCGGCAGTACACCCTTGCCGGCACTTTTAATGCGTTTGCCACTCATCTCGACCGCCTGCAGGAGATGGGCGTAGGCATTATCTGGTTAATGCCTATTCACCCGATTGGTCAGCAAAATCGCCTCGGCAGTCTCGGCAGCCCCTATTCGGTGAAAAATTACCTGCAGGTCAATCCGGAATTCGGTTCCCTGACGCAATTCAAAGATCTCGTCAACATGATCCATGCCCGGGGAATGTATGTCATCATCGACTGGGTGGCGAACCATACTTCCTGGGATAATGTTCTGACGACCAGCAATCCCGAATGGTATGTTACCGATAATAACGGCAACTTTACGTCGCCGCCAGGTACCAATTGGTCCGATGTTATTCAGCTCGATTATAGCCAGCAGGGATTGCGGGATTACATGATCGACGCCATGCTCTATTGGATTAACGAAACGAATATTGACGGATTCCGCTGTGACGCGGTCAGTTTTATGCCCGGCGATTTCTGGGCGGAGGCGATTCCGGCGCTAAAGGCAGTGAAGCCGGACATCTTAATGCTGGCGGAAGATGATGGTCCGCAGTATCAATCATTGGGTTTTGACATGAGTTATGCCTGGGGATTACATGCTTTTGGCAATGGTGTATTGAAACGCATCGTTAACGGCAGCAACAATGCCTATTCCCTTGAGAATTACCTGAATGCGGAACTCTCCGTTTACAATCCCGGTCACTATCGCATGTATTTCACTTCCAATCATGATGAAAATGCCTGGCACGGCACCGTTTTCGAACAGTTCGGCGCAGCGGCGGAAACCTTTGCAGTACTGACTGCTACTATCAACGCCATGCAACTCGTCTATGGCGGTCAGGAGGCTGGACTGAACAAACGGTTAGCCTTCTTCGATAAGGACCAGATTATCTGGCAGCAGCATCCCTTTATGGATTTGTATACAACCCTTTTTCATCTGAAACGGAACAACCGCGCTCTCTGGAATGGGGAAAGCGGCGGCCAGCTTCAGCGGATTGATACCGCCAACGAAAACGCGATATTTGCCTTTAAACGGGAAAAAGGAAACGACCGGCTACTGGGTATTTTTAACCTGAGCGCCAGTTTTAATGGCAGCAATTTGCAGGATTCTCTCGTTTACGGCAGCTATTCCGATGTCTTCAGCGGAGATAGTATCAACATCTCCCAATCAACCAACTTTGTACTGCCCGGCTGGGGATACCGGCTTTTTCAGCAGGTGGAGACCGTTAGCGGGATTGCCGTAGATGAACGTTTTCCCGAGGATTTTTTCCTGGAGCAGAATTATCCGAATCCGTTTAACCCAGTTACGAAAATCGGAATTCGGAATTCGGAATTCGGATTTATTGAATTGACCATTTACGATGTAAGCGGGCGGCTGATAAGAACATTATTGAATGAATATCGTTCCGCCGGTAACCATTTAGTACAGTGGGATGCGACGGATAATTTCGGGCAGCAAGTGGGTAGCGGTATTTATTTTTACCGCTTACAGGTGAACGGTCTTCAGCAGGTTCGTAAGATGATGCTCATTCGTTGATTTTCGATCAGTGGCGTAGCAGTATTGCCTTCACTGCTACTGCCACTATCTTTACCAACTACCGCTAACTAATCGCTTAATGATTTTCCATTATCGGAATTTTCACTCAACAACGCTGCTTCAATTTGCGCAAGGCGTTTTTCAAAGCCGGCAAGCTGTGTTTTCAGTGTATTATTTTCTGCCCGAAGTTCTTGTAAAGCTGCGATCTCTTTCTGCTGCTGCTGCATCCGCTGATACAACGCCTGCGTTGCGCTCACATTGAGCATGGCAATCGCCTCATAATCGACGGTGTGGAAATCATCGACTTCCCGGCCGTAAACGAAGACCTCTCCGCTGTCCGCCAGATCGACCCGGAAGGCGCCGTCCCGCACGGCCCGCAATTCATAGATACCGTTGCCATCTTTTCTGATCAGTTTCACTTTTTCCCCAACCTGCAAATTCGTGGCAAGCTGCACCCAGCCGTTTTTGATCTCGCTCAGTTGGTAGATATCCGGCACTACGTCAGTCAGGGTGGAAACCGCCTGCGGGAAAACTGACTTTACTTGCTGGGCGATCACTTTTTTATGGGATTGGCTGCCTTTGGCAATGCTATCGATCATGGTGTAATTAGTTATCTCGATAGCCAGCAGCGTACTCAAGTCCTGCGCATTGTCGGAGCGGCCGCGGATGTTTTTGATGCGCGCATCCGAGAAGGCATTGAATTCCTCAGCAGCAATACGTTTTGAAGCATAAAGGGAATAATCTGCGGAGCTATTGCCGCCAGGAAAGGCTGCATTTCGATTAACGACAAAATAAGGCGTGGAAATTAAAGAGCCTTGAGCCCCGTTAATTTCGACTTTCGCTTTTGTGGGATTTGTTGTACCGATACCGACAGTACCGGCACCGGTTATGGTTACACTGTTGATATCTATGGGGTTATCACCGATTGAAGCCGTTGGCCCGATTGAAAAAGAACCGGAAGCATCAAACCCGATACCGCTGGCATTTGAAGCACTAAACGCTTCCAGAAATTTGCCATCCGTTCGCTCCAGAACAGATTGGACTCTGCTGCCGGTTGCCGAGAGATGGAGGTTTCCAGATGGATTATTAGTGCCGATGCCGACATTACCCATCATGATGACTTCGTTGTTGGTATTGGTCAAATCTCCGAGATAAATCTTGTCACTGGCATGGCCGGCGCCGCCGACATCGAGTTGAACATAGCCATTGGATTCAGATGTTTTCAAACTGACTGTTTGTGTGCCTTCTGTCAATGCAATGCTGGTGCCGGCAACGTGCAACCGGTGGCCTGGCGTCGTGGTGCCGATACCGACATTGCCGTCTTGGG
>JAUIFT010000130.1 GCA_030430345.1 Calditrichia bacterium
CAAACGACATCCGGGATTTGCTGCGGCGCGAAGCAGATATCGCCGTGCGCCATGTAAGGCCCACGCAGCCTGACCTGATTGCCCGCAAGATCGGGGAGGCGCGCGCGCATTTCTACGCGTCCGAGGACTATCTGGCGCGGCGTGGCACACCGGGTGACCATACCGCGATGCAGGCGCATGATTTGCCGGGAAAGACTGAGGCCAATCCCCGAGCCGCCTTTTTTTGTCGTGAAGAAAGGAATAAATATTTTCTCCTGCACTTCCTTGAGGATGCCCGGGCCGTTGTCACTCACCTGGAGCAGCACCCGCCCCTTTTCATCCTGACTGGCCCGCAGACCGACTGCAGGCGTCTCCATTCCCTGCACCGCCTGAAAGGCATTCATGCTGAGATTAATCAGTATCTGCTCGACCAGTTCCGGATCGGCAGTTAACTCCAGGGATTCGGGATAAATATCGACACTAAAGTCTATCTTTTGTTCTTTCGCCTGGGTGCGCATCAGCATGTGGATGCGATCGTACAGCACCGACACCGGGAAAATCTGAAAGTTTGGCTTGGGAATACGGGTTAAATTGCGGTAGGCATCGACAAAATTGGAAAGTCCCTCGCTGCGTTTGTGAATGGTTTGCAGAGCATTCCCAATGTCATCGACGGCATCGGCAGGAATGTTGGTTTCTTCAACGGTGTCCTGTAATAATCCATTTGCCGTCGCAGCAAGAGAAGATATCGGGGTAATTGAATTCATAATCTCGTGGGTGAGCACCCGGATCAACTTCTGCCAGGCTTCCATCTCTTTCTCTTCCAATTCCGCGCCAATGTTTTGCAAGGATACCAGGGTAAAGCGCTGCCCCTGCATGCGAAACTCCGTGGCGTAAATAACAAACTGCAGCTGTTCATTCGGCGTGTCGATCTTCACCAGGGTCTTTTGCCCGGAATTCAATTCAATAAGGATATCCACCAGCGATTCGCTAAAGGAACGAAGCGCATTGATGTTTTTTAAATAAGGCACATTCAACAAGCGCTTGGCAGCATTGTTGATCAGGCTTACCTGGCCGTTTGAGTCGAAAGCGAGTAAACCGATACCTACGTGCTGAACGACGGTTTGCAGATAGCGGAAGTGTTCCTCTTTTTCCGAGCGTGCTTCCTGAAATTTTAAAATAACGTCGTTAAATGCCGCTTTTAAATCGTTGAAAGAGGAGCCCAGACCGGTGTTGATGAATGTCTGGGAAAAATCAGAATATTTGATCGCGTCGAGGAAGCGGGTAAGGTCGCGATTGGTTTTTTCCACGTATTGAATCAAGGTGGTAATTTGATAAGCAATCACCGACGCGACAATTAACGTCGCGGCATAGTAGGACGTTTTCAGGATGAGGAAATAAAAAAGGTAAATCGTTCCGCAGAGCAAGAGCACCCGGGCAATCAGGACAATTCGAAAGCGCCTATAAACCATATTTTTCCAATCGCCTGTAAAGTGACGCCCTGGTCAGTCCCAATTCCCGCGCCGCCTGACTGATATTCCCGGCATGCTTGGCAATCGCTTTCCGGATCACCATTTTTTCGACTTCTTCGAGATTGTAATTGTCAAAAATCAGCCCGTCTTCCGGCTGCTCACTTTCCGAGAAGAAGAAATCCGAGGGCTGGAGCATCTGGCTGTCGCTCATGATAATCGCCCGCTCAATGGCATGTTGCAGTTCGCGGATGTTCCCCGGCCAATGATATTTTTGCAGCTTCTTTAACGTAGAGGCATTCACCCGCGCCTGCGGTTTGCGGTATTTCTGGGAGTAGATTTTCAGAAAATGATCGACCAGCAAAGGGATATCATCCTGGCGCTCATGCAGCGGGGGCAGATTAATTTCGACGGTATTGATGCGATAGAGCAAATCCTGCCGGAATTCCCGGCTGGAAACCATTTGATGAATGGGCATATTAGTGGCGCAGATCAGGCGAATATCGATATCCCGGGATTTATTGGAACCGACCCGGGTCACTTTCCGGTTTTGAATAACGGTAAGCAGTTTCGCCTGCAGCGGTAAGGATAAATTGCCAATTTCATCGAGAAAAAGGGTGCCGTCGTCGGCAATTTCGAAACGGCCCGGCCGGTCTTCTTTCGCGCCGGTAAAGGCGCCCTTGGTGTGACCAAACAGCTCACTTTCAAAAAGGGTTTCGCTAATCGCACCCATATCCACACTAATAAACACTTCTTCGCTGCGTTCGGATTGCCGGTGTAATTCCCGGGCAACCAGTTCCTTGCCGGTGCCGTTGTCACCGAGGATCAGGACATTGGCATCGGTGGCGGCAACTTTACTGATCGTGGCAAAGACCTGCTGCATGGACGCGCACCCTCCAACCAATTCACTGAACGGCTGGTCAAGATCCGCACTGAGCCGTTCCTGCAGAGAACGCATATCATCCAACGCCAGGCGGGACTGGCGCAGTTTTCCGGCGGTAGAAATGGTCGCAATCAGTTTCTCATTTTGCCAGGGCTTCATCACGAAGTCGGTAGCGCCCTCTTTTATGCCCCGCACCGCCAGCGATACATCGCCATAAGCGGTAATGAGGATAACCACGGCGGACGGATCGATGGTCAAAATTTCGTTGAGCCAGTGGAACCCCTCCCGGCCACTGGTCACATCTTTGGTAAAATTCATATCGAGGAGAATAACATCATAGCTCTCGTTTTTCAGGAGCATCGGGAGCGCATCAGGATTTTTTTCGGTGTGAATCAAAGCCGCATGTTTTTTTAGCAGCAAGCGGGCGGCTAACAAGACGTCTTCATCATCATCAACGATTAAAATTTTTCCCAGGGAATGGTTCATCAGGCAGATCCTTCTTGGCTTCGAATAAAATTTCCGGACACGTCGGAAGCGACTAAAATTAACTGCCCGGCGGGGTAAATGCAAATGCTCTTGCGCGATTGATCTTTACGAAGCAGATTTAAAATTGTTCAGCGGCAAAAAAAACTGTCCATTCCCCGCTTTTTCTTATTAGATTATTTTATGAGCATTCGCGACAAACTATCCCGGCTGGATAGCACTTCCGCAACACCTCCGCAGAACGAACAGGCCACGGAAGACTGGATCGTTCAATTGCAACATGAATTGCAAATTAAAGTGTTGCGGGAAGAAAAATCGTTTATTCTTCTCAAGGAGAATTATTACCCGGTTTACAACGATCCTTTTTTTGATGCGCTGCAGGAGAGCGCTTTCGAAATCGAAGGATTCCAACGCCTGGCTGGCGATTTTCCGGAAAAGGGCAATTTGCGCCATGCTTTCTTTGTTGATACGGAAACCACCGGACTGGCGGGCGGCACCGGCACCCATGCCTTTCTGATCGGGGTCGGTCATATTGAGCTGGACCATATCGTGGTGCGACAGTATCTGCTACCCGATTTTGGTCATGAATGGCTATTGCTGAAATATGTTGATCAGGCCCTGCAAAATTTTCAGTATACCGTTTCTTTTAATGGAAAATCTTTTGACATCCCCCTGTTAAAAAGCCGTTACATTCTAAATCGAATGGTCACTTTACTGGATGAAGTGCCGCATGTCGATGTGCTGCATACCGCCCGGCGTATCTGGAAAAACCGCTTGCCGGCCTGCAACCTGCAATCCCTGGAAAAATACATTCTCGACATCCACCGCGTGGCAGACCTTCCCGGGGAGATGGTTCCCCAGGCGTATTTTGAATTTATCCGCAAACGGAACTGCTTTCTCTTACGGGATGTGCTTGAGCATAACTATCACGACATCGTCAACATGGTGCTGCTGACGATCCGGATGGCGGCAATCAGCCAGCAGCCGCTTACCCATCTCAAAGATTCTCAGGATATTTTTTCCGTGGCGAAATATTTTTTCAACAGCGGGCAACATCAGGCGGCGGTGCCGTTGTTGCATCACCTCTCCAATGATGCTGCTGACAATGCACTATTGAAAGAAAGTCTTTTCCTGCTGGCGCAGACTTTCCGGAAGCTGGGCAATAGCAGTGATGCCAAATCCCAACTGCTGCAGTTATTGGAGAAGAATGTCTATCACCCCGATGTCGTTGAGGCGCTCGCCAAGATATATGAACATAAAGAGAAAAATTTTTCCCGCGCGGAGCAGTTGGTCGAGAAAGGACTAGACTACCTGGAAATGATTCGCCAACTGAACGCCCGCTCCCCGTTGTTAAAGGCGATTCCCCGCCTGCAGCATCGCCGGAAACGCCTGTCAGGCAAGCTGGAAAAACAGCAACAGGCAAAGCGGATAAGTTCTTGAATTACTGCAGTATGGAGATTATATTTTATTCTGTTATTTTCTGACAAAGATTTGACTTGCAACCTGAGGAGCAACCATTTTTATGAGCAAACGGAAAGTAGGAATTCTGACTGGCGGCGGCGATTGCCCCGGATTAAACGCAGTTATTCGCGGTGTTACAAAAAGCGCTATCGGGCGCTACGGTCTGGAAGTTGTCGGTTTTCATGATGGCTTTGAGGGGATGATCGAAGAGCGCTTCTCTATCTTACGCCATGATGATGTTTCCGGCATCCTCACCCAGGGTGGCACCATCCTCGGCACCAGTAACAGTGCCAACCCTTTTGCGCACAAGGCTGACAAAGACGCCGATCCCGTGGATGTATCCGATGACTGTATGCGCCTATACGAAGACCTCGGCCTGGAGGCGCTGATCTGTGTTGGCGGCGATGGCACCATGTCAATCGCCGGACAGCTCAGCCAAAAAGGGGCGAATATTGTCGGAGTGCCGAAGACTATCGATAACGACCTGATGGAAACCGATATCACTTTCGGTTTTGATTCCGCCCGGCAAGTGGCGACAGAAGCGATCGATCGCCTCCATACAACCGCGCAGTCTCATCACCGGGTCATGCTGGTAGAAGTAATGGGCAGAAATGCCGGTTGGCTGGCGTTGGAATCCGGTATTGCCGGCGGCGGCGACGTTATTCTCCTCCCGGAAATCCCCTATGATGTCGCGGAGATATGTTCGGTGGTGCGCAAACGCAGCCGTTTTGGTAAACGGTTTAGTATTGTCGTGGTCTCCGAAGGGGCCCATGCGCAAGGGGGCAGTCAGGTATACAAAAACGAAGAGAAAGCGGCCAGAGAACAGAAACGCCTGGGCGGCATCAGCCGTATCGTTGCTGATGCCATTGAGGAAGAAACCGAGATCGGCTGCCGGGTGACAATCCTTGGCCACCTGCAGCGTGGCGGTTCACCGACCCCACTGGATCGCATTCTTGCGACACAATTTTCCGTCAAAGCGATGGAACTTGTTGCCAATAAGCAGTTTAATCACATGGTTGCATTACAGGGCAATCAACTGGTAGCCGTGCCGGTTGAAAAAGTAATGAACCAACAAAGGAAAGTGCCGCTGGATTCCCCGCTGATTGATGCAGCATTGGCGGTTGGCACCAGTTTTGGGGCGGATTTGTCCCACTAAATCAACACGAACATCGTCTGTTTAGTTTAGTTCACAAAAATGACCGATAAAAGACACAATTCTCAAATGGAGGTGAGAAATTGAAATTTTCCAGAAAACTTGTAGAGCGATTATATGTCGCATACAATGTGGTAACGCTCACCGGTGCCGGGATGAATGCGCACAGTGGCTTACCGGTTTTCAGTGGAGAAAATGGTCTTTGGGCCAAATTTAAACCGCGGGAGTTTGGCACGCGGGAAGCGTTTCTCAAAAACCCGGCGCTCGCTTGGAAATGGTACTGCTGGCGGCGGGAAGTTATTCGCCGGGTAGAACCCCATCTCGGTCATTACGCCCTGGTGGACATCGCGGAATTTTTTCCGGAATTTACCCTGATCACCCAAAATGCGGATAATCTGCAACAGCGGGCGGGTAGCCGGAATCTCATTCAGTTACATGGGAACATCATGCGTAATCAGTGCATAAACAATACGTGTACTGTTTCCGAAGAGGCGCTAAAAAAAGTGGTTGCGACAAACGGCATCAATCCATCCCGTTGTCCCCAGTGCGGCTCGGCAGTGCGTACTGGTATATTGTGGATAGATGAAGAAATACCGGCAGCAACAATCAACGCAGCGCAGGAAGCAACAGCCGCTGCGGAAGTATTTATTGCCATCGGCACATCCTCTACGACAGAACCGGCGGCATCATTGCCATATCTGGCCAAAGGAAATGGCGCTTATCTGGTAGAGATCAATCCGGAGAAAACGCCGTTAAGCGACGTCGCCGACGAATATATTGCCGCCGGCGCTCAGGATGTTTTACCGATGTTGCTGGTGGTATTGGAAAAAATTCGTAAACGGGTAAAATAAGCCCCTTGTTTGCCCGCCGCCTTTTCGGCATTATATTGTTCCGCCGGACATTTACCGTAGTGCTTGAAATTGCCGGCTCCGAAACTCGTAACATCATTTATAGATTGGGAATTACATGCATCGTTTTAAATATCTGATTTTGGGCATTTTTATTTTTGTTTCCGGATGTGCCTATTACAATACCCTTTTCAACGCGAAAAGAAGCTACAACGAAGGCATTAAGGCCATGCGCGAAAACCCGGATCAGAATAAACTGCCAACCAACGCAAGAAAGAATTTTGAGACCACCATCGAAAAATGCTGGAAACTGATCGAATTGTTCAGCGAGCAAAGCAAATACGCGGACGATGCCCTCCTTTACATCTGCAAAAGTGAATTTCAAGTCGAGAAATATGCGCAATCGCAAAAACACCTGGAAAACTTTATTACCAAATATCCGGAAAGCCCATTGCTGCCGGAAGCTTACCTCTGGTATGCGAAAGTATTGCTGAAAGACGAAAAAGTCGATGAAGCCAATGAGTATTTTATCCGGGTGATCGACAATGCAAAGGATTCGAAAATCCGTTCCCAGGCCAATTTTGAACTTGGCCTATATGCTTTCGAAAAGAAAGACTATGACCAGGCGATCGATTATCTGGAGCGGGCGCTAAAGGAAAAAATCGATAATGAGTTCAAAGCTTTTCTGCTCTACTATTTAGGGGAAGCTTATTATATCCAGAATAAATATGAAGAGGCGATTGATCAATACAAAAAAGTTGAGAAATAT
>JAUIFT010000131.1 GCA_030430345.1 Calditrichia bacterium
GAAGTAAATTCTATAACGGCACTGGTTGAAAAGCTCTCCACCGCCCGGGCGCAATTATTAATTCCCCAGGCCCGAATGCTCCCGCCGAAAACTGCCTGGTTAGGCAAGCGATAACCATTTTCCTGGTTTGGTGACAAAAATGCCATACTTCCTCATGGGGCGTTATTTTATTTCAGCGTTTAAAGCAAAGTGTATCTCTGAAAAAATGAAATAATTAACCATGAGGGAACCATGAAACGCCTCAAAGTAACAATTTTTCTTTTCCTGGCAGTGACAATCGCTTATGCCGCTCCCCCAAGAAAAACCGAGCCCAATGTCAATATATTTGTCAAGAACGGCCGGGCGGATGAACATACCCTGAAAACACAGTTACAGGAAATTCTCGATAAATATAATCTTTCCCGCTGGATCATTACCGATTCGGTGATGATCGAAACCGGAGTACGGTCCCACAGCCATCCCGTTTTAACTATTAGCACTTACACACTGGATGACCCGGATAATTTGTTAGCAACATTTATTCATGAACAGCTCCATTGGTTCTTTTACAATGAGCGGACGCAACTTTTAATCGATGATCTAAAGCCGGTTTTTCAGAATGTCCCGGTGGGGCGGCCGTCAGGCGCCCGTTCGGAATTTTCTACCTACCTGCATTTACTGGTCTGTTTTATGGAGCACAAAGCGATGATCGAACTGATCGGGGAAGAAGCGGCAATAGCACTGGCAAAATCCCATAAGCACTATACCTGGATCTACAAAATGGTGCTCGAAAAGGGCGAAACCATCCGGGAAATCCTCGATAAACACAATGTAAAAATCTAACCCTTTACAGTTGTCAGTTGACAGTTATCAGTGAACATAGAGGAGTAGACTAAGTTTTTGATAACTGTTCACTGTTCCCTGATAGCCGATCCTTCCTTCTTCAATTTTTTTCCATTTCTTTTATTTTTTAAAACAAATCAGAATTGCCTCCGTAAGGGTATGTATTTTCGAAGATGATTAGTTTTATTTTATAGAACAAATTGAGGCGACCATGGAAATCATTAGTCGTATGGAAGAAGTGCTCCTGCTGGCTGTCTGGAAATTACAGCAAGATGCTTATGGTCTGGCAATTCGCCAGCATGTATCCGAACTGCTCGGAAAAGAGTTTTCAGTTGGCGCAGTCTACATTCCCCTGGAGCGATTGGCGAAGCGTGGCTTTCTGCAAACCCGGGAAAGCGAACCAACCGCGATTCGCGGCGGCCGCCGGAAACGATTTTATACCCTGACGCAGGAGGGCATGAACGCCCTGGTGACGGTCAAAAGAATCCATGAAACCGCCTGGGCGGAATTACCGGATATTGCCCTGGAATATTGATAACAACGGAATAAGATCATGAAACATCATACACCACCGATTATTCTTGAGAGAATGCTGGCTTTTTTTCTTCACCCCGACCATGGCTCGCTTCTCGGCGACATGGCGGAAGAGTTTGCCTGGAATGCCGGGAAACGCTCTCCCCGGCAGGCATCCCTGATCTATTTCTACCAGGGGATTCGCCTCATTCCGCTCATTTTCTATAACACAATTATCTGGAGTGGCATTATGATACAGAACTATTTCCTCATTACCGCCCGCATCATGAAACGCTATAAGGGCTTTACCGCGATTAATTTGCTAGGGCTGGCGGCAAGTATGTCCATCGGACTGCTGGTTATCCTGTTTATCAAAGAACAAATGAGTTATGAACAGTTTCATGAAAAAAGAGACCGCATCTACCGGGCGGTAACTACCATCCATTGGCAGCTAAGCGGCAACAAAAGCAGTTTTGCCACCACGCCGGCTTCCCTGAGCGACATCCTCCTGGAAGCTTCTCCCGATGTTGAAAATGCTGTAAAAATCTACGAAACCGGTAACAGTATCGTTTATAACAATACCAGCTTCCCGGTGCGCTGCATTTTTACCGAACCGCAATATTTTCAAATATTTGACTTTTCTCTGCAACAGGGCGATCCTGCCCAGGCGCTGGAAAACCCCGGTAATATTATTTTATCCCGCACAACCGCCGAAAAATTTTTCCCCGATGATGACCCACTGGGAAAATTGATTACCCTGGAGGGCGTCGGTGAATTTGTTGTTGCCGGCGTGCTTGCAGATCCCCCGGGAAAATCCCACCTCAATTTTGAGGCAATAGCCGCCTATAGTACTTTAGCAGGACTGCCACGATTCAATAAAACTTTCTCTTCCTGGGAACAGAGTTTTTTTAATTCTTATAATTATTTACTGCTTCGGGAAGGCGCCAGCCAGAAAAACCTCGATGCGCAATTAGCGAAAATTTTGCAACAACATTATAGCAGAGAAAATCGCAACTATAAGCTGGACAATTTGCGAAGCGAGGCATTGCTGGATATCAACCTTGGCGAAGTGCATGGCAATATGCTTGGCCGCCCAACCCCTTCCATTATGGTTTATATTTTTGTGGCGCTCGGCACCCTGATTATTCTCACAGCCTGTTTCAATTATATGAGCCTCTCTATTGCCCGTTCACTGAAACGGGCGCGGGAAGTCGGCATGCGCAAAGTGATGGGCGCGCATCGCAACCAGATCATCCGCCAGTTTCTCAGCGAGTCTTTATTTACTGCCATACTGTCCCTGGGGCTCGCGCTTCTCTTTCTGAATTGGTTGCTCCCCGGATTCAACAGTCTTTGGGGAGTTATCGATCTTAATGTACAGATTCACTTCGATTTTTTTCGGGACTGGGATGTTTATCTTTACTTCCTGCTGTTCTCCCTCTTCATTGGCCTGATCGCCGGCTTCTATCCGGCCATCTATCTTTCTGGTTTCTTGCCGGTCAAAGTGCTGAAAGGTCTAAGCGCCAACAAAGGGTTTTCCGGATTAACACTACGAAAGCTGTTGACAATCAGCCAGTTTTCCCTTTCCCTGATTTTTGTTATCTCCAGCATTGTTATTTTCCGCCAATCCACCCACGTCCTAGAAGCAGATTATGGATTTAATACCGAAGAGATGATCGCCCTTAATTTACAGGACACCAATTATGAGGTATTTAAAAACGAGCTGTCCGCTAATCCCGATATTGCTCATATAACCGGCACCAATCTTATGCCGCTCAGCGGGCAGATATCTGTCGTCACTATTCAGCCGGGTGAAAAAAAGCAATCTGTAAACGCCACCACATACAGAGTCGATCATAATTTTCTGGAGAGTCTGGAATTAACACTCCTGACGGGCCGGACGTTCGCGGAGAATATCGCCGGCGATCAGAGCAACAAAATTATCGTCAATGAAAGCGCTGTTCAGGAATGGGGATTGGGCGATCCGCATAGTGCTGTCGGGCAAACTTTCCTGAACGTATCCGATTCGCTAACGATGGAAGTTATCGGCGTAGTTAAGAATTACAACATCAATCTCGCCACCCGGAAGATCGACCCGATCATGCTTATTCATGATCCCGCCCGAATCAACTTTGCCATGTTATACGTTATGCCCGGCAAAACCGAAGAAGTAACCAATGCCCTGGAAAAAGTCTGGCGAAAGATGGACCCGATTCATCCAATCCGCTACGTTCCCTTTGGCGGAGAAACCATCGGTTTTCTGCGTTCGATCTTTCGGGACATTATTTATATCTCCGGGCTTATCGGTACGCTGGCAGTTATTATCGCTTCCCTGGGATTATTAGCGATGACCAGCTACAGCATCGAAAATCGCTTAAAAGAAGTGGGCATTCGCAAAGTTTTAGGGGCAAGTGTAATGAGCGTAGTCGTATTACTCTCCCGGGATTTTGTTAAACTCCTTCTTATCGCCGTGGTAATCGCGACCCCGGTCGCCTGGATGCTGAACAATTTCTGGCTGCAGGAGATGGCCCAACAAATCACTATCGATCTGCCGCTTATTTTGCTCGGTATCGTTCCTGTCTTGCTCGTTGGCATTTTCGCGGTCATTTCACAAACGTTGAAGGCGGCACTGGATAATCCGATCAATACGCTACGGCATGAGTAAGCGCTTCAGTAATTGTTTTCATGGCTATTAACGTATTTTTTTCCACAAAAAGTCGTTCGATATTATAACTTCGAACGACTTTCCTTCCTCCTCCTGCTATTCTGCCCCCAAAATCATTTAACGAACCCGTAAGTGTGAGGAGGCCATTTTGTTTCATCCAACGAACCATTTCAACGTCAGCACTAGCATCAGTTCCTTTTCTATTAACCGGCTAATCTTTTGCTTAATCATTTTTTCCAATTTTATACTCAGCGAAGGAACCATTGCCCAGCTAAGCAGCCAGGTAGAGGTCAGCACAATAGCGACACTCACTGCCCCGGACGGTATCGCCAGAGATGACTTTGGCAATCTCTATGCATCCCGCTATACTTTTACCGGATTGGGCGCTGTTTTTAAAATCGACAGAAATCAGAACATTTCTACTTTCGTTAATAATCAACCTTGGCCTGCCGGGCTGCTTTTTGCCGAAAACGTTTTGCTGTATTTAACCCGCTATGACAATAATGATATCGTTCAGATTTCTCCCGATGGCGTTCTTCTGGATACAATTGCCACCGGGATGGTCGGTCCGATCGGGCTCGATTTTGATTCGCAGGGGAATCTCTACGGCAATAACCATACTGCTTTTCATATTACCCGGATAGATACCGCCGGCAACCAAAGCAGTTACGTCAATCATAGCCGTTTTAATACCAGCAGCCTGACGTTTGACGATCAGGATATTATGTACATTTCCCGTTACCTCTCTCCGGAAATTGTAAAAGTTACTCCTTCGCAAACTCCGCAAGCGGAAACATTTGTCAATCTGCCGATTCAGGGCGGCGTCGGTTTTATTATCTATTCAGGTAATTATCTCTATGCCACAGCAATTAACGATGATATGATTATGCGCATTTCACTGAGCGGGGAAATAGATACCCTGGCCGGCAGCGGCATCCGGGGCCACCTCGATGGCAGTGGAGATATTGCCCACTTCCACACTCCCAACGGGATTGTCGCCTCGGAGAATGGTGATACCCTCTGGGTCGCGGAGGGTGGCGGCTTCATTCGCATGATCACTAATATATCCACCGCGATACCTGCTGCTGATGCTAGCGTTCCCGCCGGGTTTACCCTGGCACAAAACTTCCCCAATCCGTTTAACCCCAGCACGGCAATTCATTTCAACCTCCCAAAAGCAGGCTTTACAACCTTGAAGATATATAATGCACTCGGAGAAGAAATCGCCACACTCTTAGCCGAAACCTTACCGGCCGGCAATCATGCCTATCAATGGCAGGCAAGGGATTTTAGCAGCGGGATCTATTTTTACCAGCTAAATTTCGAAGGGCATTCTTTGATGAAGCGAGCGGTTTTACTAAAATAAAGCGACATCTACTGCATAGAGACAATCTGCTTGCGATAAGCATCCGGCGTCATCCCGGTAGTTTTTTTAAAAACGGTATTGAAAGTAGTCTTGGAATTAAACCCTGCTTCGAAAGCAATTGCCAGCAGGGTCCAATTCGTAGCGTCTGTCTCTTTTAACAGGCGCTTGAATTCCTCCACCCGATAATGATTTACGAAATCTGAAAAATTCTTTTCGTAGCCGGTATTAATAATTCGCGAGAGCGTATGCGGAGATATTGTCAGTTGTTCGGCCAATTGATGGAGAGAGAGTTTCGCATCCAAAAACGGCTTCTTATCGGCCATATATTGAGGGATACGGGAGTGCCAGGCGGCGATATCCAGGTCTGCGCCATTTTTGAGAGAACGCTTCTCCAGCAGACGTTTCCGGAAGGCCTCCGGTTGATAAATTGCAAAGTATGACAGGAGATATGTTATCGAAACTAACATCAGCCATATACTTAAGTAACTGACCCATGTCAACCATTGCGGAATAAAAAAGACCCAGGAAACATAGGCATACAGCCATAAAAGTAAGATTATTGAGATGCTCAAAATTATAGGACGCAGGTAGCCCAAAGCAGCACTGCCTAAATTTTCGCAGCGTTGCCGGCGATAAACCCGCATCAGCTTGATAGTGGCTAGAAAGTAGAGAACATTTTGAATAAGGGCACTGCCTTCGACAAAGGCATGCCAGTAGTAAAGGCCACCGGGATGCATCGCTGCAAAATAATTTTCTCCAGACAGTACGAAGCTCAATTCAATACCGCTATAAATTAGTGCTGGTATAAAGTGAGGCCATTTGTTGCCTTCCCGGGGTATTTCGGCAAATATCAAGTGGCGGCAATAAAAATAGAGTAAGGGCCCAAATAAAAAGATAATGGCATCTGGAAAAGCAAGGAGATTGGGAATCCGCACCACCCAATCGGATTCCGCGATTACCCGCCCGAGCATCGCCAGGGAGATTAACAGCAACCAAATTGCCAAATAGCGATTTGCTAGATTTTTGTTGTATTTTGAGCGGAGCAGTGCGCCAGTCATCAAAGCACCTTGCGCAGCACCGGAAACGAGCAAAATTTTCAGCCAGTCCATTGATTACTGCCATTCGTTTGTTAATAAGTGCTTGGACAAAAATTTTTAGGTAATATTCTGGTCGCCGATTTTTTTCGACCCCTTTGCCCATTTGTAAATTTGCAAATGGGCAAAGGGGCCTGGTTTTGTAGCAATATTCACCTTGGGCGGCTACCATGATTCAAATTATTTTTGTCTCATTACATACATCGCGTTAAAGAGTAATAATAAAGATTCCCGCTTAGCTTTGCTATTCCATAAATAGGGCATTTAATCAAGATTTTTTCCTGAAGTGGTTTTGCTTTCACTGAAAATTTTCTTGAATTAATCCGCACTTTATTTTATTCCAAAAGTGATGGCGGACTCAGCATTGTTCTTAAATTACCATTAATTTCCGCCAGTTTTGTAATCATCTTGGGTTTAATTCCTGAGAATGATATTCACTTAATACGGAGGATTTAGCATGACCCGTCCTACATTTACCAAACTTTTCATTCTTGCCCTGCTTTTTTCTTTTACCCTTACTCTGAATGCGGATGTTTATCAGAAATCATCGAGCGAATTTAAAAT
>JAUIFT010000132.1 GCA_030430345.1 Calditrichia bacterium
AAAATATGTTGCGGGCGCTAAGCAGGGGCGACTACAATCGGACTGCCGAAGAAATGCTCAATTCCCTCTGGGCCGAGCAGGTTGGTAAACGGGCGCAAACACTCGCGACGATGATGCGCTTCAGTATGCCGTTTGAGCAGGCGGTAAATCAAACCGGGGGGCAGGCCTTTCAACCAACGAGAACGAATGGTGGCAGCAGTAATCAGGGCAACAACGACCGGGATCGCGGAGAGAGCGACCGCGACAGCTTCGATGAAGAAAGATTCCGGGATCGCGATGAGCGATAGTTAAAATAACACTATGATCAATTGTTATGACTGACAACTCTGAACCTACCTACCGTCTAATCCAGATATTATTTTTCCGGTTCGTCTCAAATTCCAGCTTTACCTGGGGGTCGATAACTATTTTATTGATCGGTGCTTGGATGTCAACATCGACCGGGAAGATTGTTTGCAGGCCGTCCCAACGGAGTGTGCGAACTTCCCCATTGGCATTTGTTAAAGCGACATCGACCGGGAAATGATAATTACCGTTCCGCATCAGTAAAACCTGTCCGTTGCCATTTTCTCTAAAAGAATAATCGAGCGAATCGCTGGTTGAGAAAAACCGCTCAGCCAGCGTCTGGTATTCACCCCCGGTGACGGCGCCGAAAATGCTGAAAAAATGTTCCGGACGCGGGTGGCGAAATTGCCAGGTCTGGAAGAAACGGCGGATGACTTCAGTCATCGCTGCTTCGCCAAGCACATTGTCGATGGTATAGAAAAACAGTTTCGGCTTTACATAACTCCCGACATAATATTCCCGAAAGGTGGGGTAGCGGTTGGCGCTAAGCAAAATTGGAAGGTTGGCCGGGTTTGCCAGGTAAAGGTTTTTGCGAAAATCCCGCACCGGCAGGGGATTGCCCTGTAAATCCGGCTGCATAATCGGACCATAGGCCGCTTCGAATGCTTTCGCGGTAATGTACTCGGTGAGGCCTTCATCCATCCAGGCGGCGGCGAATTCGTTATTGGCGCTCATCCCGTAAAACCACTGGTGGGCAAATTCATGAATCGTTAATCGTTCCGGAAAGCGGTTGTTTGCTGGCTGGGGCGCTTTTGGCGCTGGCGGATTGCTGTAGCCATCAAAATTGCCGGTAAGAAAAAGCGTGGGATATTCCATAACCGTGGAAAAAACCGGCGTGTCGAGAATCGTTAGCTGCGGGTAAGGATAGCGGCCATAGTGGCTCTCGAAGTACCTGTGGGAAGATTTGACCGCATGGAGAATTCTCTCAGCGAGCGCATTTTCATGGCCGGGCAGTAACAACAGGCGGATCTTCATATTACCGGAAGTAGTTTCCCGAACGATATAATCCGGATTTGCACCCCAGGCAAAATCATGAACATCTTCAGCATAATATTGCAGGATCTTTCGTTGATCGTCATGCTCGGCAGTTTCCTGCAAAGTACCGCTCGCGCCGACAACCCAGTTTGCCGGCACAGTCAGTCGTACCCGATAGGTTCCGAAATCCGCAAAAAATTCCGAGTTTCCATGATATTGATGACACTGCCAGCCGGCATTGCTAAAAACGCCAATTTTTGGATACCATTGTGCCGCCATGGTAAAATTACCGAGATAGCCGGCACGTTCCACCAGGGCGGGGAGCTTGGTGGTGAATGTGTACTTAAGCTCAACGGTCTCCCCGGGCCGTAGCGGTTGGGAAAGCATTATTCGCGCGACGGTACTGTCATTTGGATTGTCATCTTCCGGCTGAATAAAATGCAGCTGATCGTGAATATCCGGTCCATCATTTAGCTGTAGCCGCTCAATGCGGACGAATCCCCAATTGCCATCAAGCGTTGCCGGCACCTCGCCATAATCCCGCAAGAAAGTGGTCTGCGGGTTGGCAAAGGCATTCATATACATATGGAAGCGCAACTCCCGGGCAGGAATGTTGGCGGCATTCTTCCAGCTCAGCACGGCCGTTCCACGGAATTGCTGTGATTCCGGAAAATATTCACCGCTAATATCATAGTTGGCTGTTCGTGGGGAAAGCGGCTGCGAACTTGCCGTTTCCTGGCTAAAAAGAAACTGGGCTAAAATACCACAAAGTAATAGAACGATCAGGCGCATATTTATCCTGCCTTTGTTTAAAGAATTTTCGCTGCTTCTAGATCCTTGCGCAGCTGTTGCGGCGATTGGAAGTGAATGCCGGTAAATCCAAGGGATCTGGCAGTAACAACATTATCATAACTATCATCGATGAACAGGCATTCATTGGCCTGGCGATCAATGCGTTTTAGCAATGTGTGATAAATTTCCGGGGCAGGCTTCAACTGCTTCTCTTCTCCGGAAAGCACAATTTCCTCAAACCAGCCAAAGAACTCATAGGAATCTTTTACCAGGGGAAATGTTTCCGCAGACCAGTTGCTTAGCGCAGCAATGTAGTATCCGGCATCTTTTAATTCCCGAAAGATTTCTACAGTGTCATCGTGGGCACCGTGGATCATCTCCAGCCAGCGGCCATAGAAGGCGCGGATATACGGGTCGAACTCTGGGAATTCCGCCAGTTTCTCAGCCGTTGCCTGGGCCAGCGGATAACCGCCATCCTGGCGGGAATTCCACTCGGACGTACAAATATTCTTCAGAAAATATTCGATGTCCGCTTCATCATTAAACATCTTCCGAAAGAGGTAGCGCGGATCCCAGTCGATTAATACCCCGCCGAGGTCAAACACAATTGTTTTATCCAGATTCATTCTTATCCCTTATGCTAATATATATTTGTTGTCACTCTTTGGTCGGGTAATATCAGAAAATATGAGAAGATATCAAATCGCCAAATCAGTGATTTTTTGCTCATTAAAATTAAGTCGATATCCTGACAGCATGTGCCTGTAAGTTATTATAATCATTGATGCGTAAAATAGCTGTTTGGGAATATTAAACTGTTGGGGTGTTGCTGGTTGGGGCATTTACTGTTTCGGAAGAAATTAATTCCTCTATCGCGGCAAGGAGGTGGGTGCGTTTCACCGGTTTGGTGATATAGCCATCCATACCGGCATCCAGGCAACGCTCCTTGTCTCCCTTAACAGCATTCGCGGTAAGCGCGATAATCGGCACGTGGCCCCCGTTTTTCTCTTCATAGCGGCGAATTTGCCCGGTGGTTTCCAGGCCGTCCATTTCCGGCATTTGCACGTCCATCAAAATCAGGTCGTAGCGAATGCGTTCTATTGCCTGCAATACTTCTTTGCCGTTCGCAGCGACATCCACATTAAAACCGCTCTTTTCCAGGAGCCGCTGGGCAAATTTCTGATTAACGATGTTATCTTCCGCGACCAGAATCCGATATCGTTTTTCCGGCGCGTTTTCGTTGCTCTTAGCGCCTTCACCTTGCGGGTCATGTAATTCTGCTTCATTGTTCATGGCATAAATAATGGTTTGTAACAGGCGTTCGCTGCGCAGCGGCTTGGGAAGAATGGCGTAAATGCCCAGGGTGCTTTGCTCTGTTTGAGTCATGTGAAAACCAAGCGGGCTGATCAGAATCACCCGGGTCTCGCTAAGTGCATCGATTTCCATAATGTCTTCGACGGTGCTACGCCCATCTTTTTCGGGCATATCCTGGTCCAGTAAAACCAGCTGAAAAGGCGCCTCGTTCCGATAACCCTGTTTCAGCTTTTCCAGTGCCGCTTTGCCGCTGTTCGCACCGTCGGTTTTTGCAGAAAATTTTTCTAATAATTCCTGAAGAATTCGCCGGGAGTTATTGTTGTCGTCGACCACCAGGATGGGAACATCCCGCAGTGCAGCGCTGTATTGCTGGGATTTCTGGACTTCTACCTTGGGTTCCGGTGCGAGGGCCAGTCGGGCGGTAAACCAGAAGGTTGTTCCTTTCCCGGGAACGCTTTCCACACCAATCTCCCCACCCATAAGATCCACTAGCTGTTTGGAGATTGCCAATCCAAGACCGGTGCCCCCGTAGCGCCGTGTCGTGGAGGTATCTGCCTGGGTAAAATGCTCGAAAATAATCGTTTCCTTTTCTTTCGGGATACCAATGCCGGTATCCTTTACGGCGAAGCGAATTAATTGCCCATTCTCTTTGCCATTATTTTCCTGCTGCACCGGTTCCGGCATCCGTTGGCAGTGGAGGGTAATTTCGCCCGATTGGGTAAACTTGATGGCATTCCCAATAAAATTGAGGAGAATCTGGCGGATACGCGAGGGATCACCTTTGAGGTAAGAAGGCATTTCATGATCGATATCTACCAGCAACTCCAGCCCTTTTTCCTGGGCCTTGTGGGCGAGCAGGTCGGCAGTATTCTCCAACATGCGGAACAGGCTGAAATTAATAATTTCCAACTCCAGTTTGCCGGCCTCAATTTTGGAAAAGTCCAGAATATTGTTGATCAAATCCAGCAATGCTTCCGCGCTGTGTTGAACATTGGTCGCATACTCGTGCTGTTCCCGGGAGAGCTTGGTATCCAGCATCAGGCGGTTCATTCCGATGACGCCGTTGAGCGGCGTGCGGATTTCGTGACTCATATTCGCGAGAAAATCACTCTTGGCCTGGCTGGCGCTCTCGGCGGTTTCCTTGGCGGCCTGGAGCTGACTTTCCGCTTCCCGCCGTTCGGTAATGTCGATAGAGAGCCCGAGAATATTCACCTGGCCGCCCGGTTCAAATAACGGCCGTTTGATCGTCTGGAACCAACGCACCTGACCGTTTGGCCGGGTATAAGGCGCTTCGCTAATAACTTCGGAGAGATTCTCCAGCACTTCCTGATCTGCCAGATGGCTGGTTTGATATTCCTCCGGGTTGATGTACATGTTCTGAGCGCTGCTGCCTTCCAACTCACGAACCGTCGAATCGAAAAGGTCTGCAACCGCCTGATTCACCAGCAGAAAATTGCCAAGCGCATCCTTTACATAAATCAGATTTGGCGTTGTATCAATAACCAGGCGAATAAACTCCTGCTGCTTTTTCAGACGGGTTTCCGCCTGTTTGCGGGTGGTAATATCCCGCATGATAATCAGTAAATTATTCTGCCCGGATGCTTTGATCATATTCATCTTAACACTGACCGCGCTTTTTTCGCCGGTATGATCACTGACTTCGCTTTCGAATTCGATGACTTGTTTCTGACGAAGCAGCTTCAGCAAAATTTCCGGAGTATAATCTTTCAGGGCGAGATATTTCGTAATGCTTTTGCCGGGCAATGCGCCGATAAACTCCGATAAAAGGACATGCGCCGCCGGGTTTGCTTCCTGAACATAAAGGCTCATATCGCAGAGAAAGATCGCATCGTCAGCACCTTTGTAAATTGAGCGAAAGCGCCGTTCGGTTTCCGTGAGGCGGCGGGTGCGCTTTTTGATTATGGTGCGCAAGGTGAATGCCCAGATACCGGCAACCGCCATAAAAAACAGGGCAATCGCGAGCGCCTGCGTATAAAAGGAACGGGTAAAGCCAATGACGCGGATATCTTCCGGGTAACGGGGGTAAAGTTCATAATTCTCATCGAAGGGGGCTTCCCGGTCAAATTGCCCCAACACTCCGGTAATATTGAGGTTATCACCAATGTCATAATCCTGAAAGCTGATTCGGGTGCTTCGCTGCGTCGCTGCAAAAACGTTGATTTGGCTTTCCGCTTCATCAGAAAGGCGAATGCTGATATATTCCCCATAGGAACGCCGCCACTTTTTGACGATTTTTCCTTCAATGCTGATGAGCATCCCTTCCAAAGCTTCCATGTTAGTAGTTTGCGCCACTACTATCGGGCGTTGAAAGCGGGATTTGATTGGCACCACCTGGTAAGTTGCATTAGCGAGGAAGGTGACGCCATCATATTGGGCAATAGTGCCGCTGGCGACGAGACTGTCACCCTCATAAACCGGCGTGCCGATGGAATCGCTAAACAATTCAATTCCGGCAACGCCGCTCTGGATGAAGACTGATAATCTTTCCGATTGCAATATACCGGTCCCCACAGTGGCGCGGCCACTGACAATGGCCGGAATGCCTAAATTATCCGGCACATAATTGCTATCGCTGTCTATGCGGGCATTTTCAATGGAAATGACGTCGTTGGGAAGGATTTCCTGCGGCAACACATTACTGGTGAATAACATCAGTAATACGACACCTGCACAAGCCAATGAGACAGGCTTTTGAAAGAAAGAATGTCGGTTGCCGGGAATATTTCGTCGCATAATTAAACTATATTGTTAAAGCACTTTTTGGTTATTCTTCTTGCAAGCAAGGTGAAGCTACTGCGGTAAAATATGAAAGATTGTGCTACCTTTGAAGTGATTCGAAATCAAAAACCCGGGAAAATCAACTTAAGATACATATTATTACATTCTGCATTAAATATCATCTTTTTTTTAATTTACTCTATTGAAAAATGCATTTCTTTGATAAACAACCGGAAAGCGATTTTACTTTTTTAGCGAGAGTGGGCTGAAACCTGAAAAAATAGCAAAATAATGGTGACCTTAAGAAGCTGATTAAAGCGTAATGTTGTTCACAATTTGCAAATTTGCAAATTTGCAAATAGAGTGTGCATCGCTTCCCAATTTTTTCTCCACAACATTTCGATTTGGATTAATCCGCCGGGTTGTTTATTTTTGCGTCGCGCCTGCGCGAAAACTTTTACCGAAGGAGAATGATTCATGAAACGAATAAAACCTCAGTTTCTGGTAGTGATGACTACTATTTTTACACTATTGATGCTAATGAGCTGTGGCAATTCAGATAATGGTGACAGCGCGAACGAGAGCCGTTTTCTCAGTATTGGAACAGCGCCTCCCGGTGGTGCCTTTTTTATTGTCGGCGGTGCAATTGCTTCCACGGTTAGTGCTAAAACCGAGGCGCTTTCCTGGCAGGTCTCCGCGGAAGCAACCAAAGGCACTCAGGAAAACATTCGCCGCCTGGAAAGTGGTGAACTGGATTTTGCCCTGGCCAATGCAGCCATTTCATATTGTGCCGTTCGGGGAGAAGGCGCCTGGGAGAAGCCGCACAATATCCGCACGGTGATGACACTGGC
>JAUIFT010000133.1 GCA_030430345.1 Calditrichia bacterium
AGGAAAAAGCGGACAAACTTTCCAGGAAGGTGCATTTACCAATGTTTTTGGCGTGGTAGAACGGAGCCGCATGCTGGAAATTCTCGAAGAGCAAAAGCTGGTGCTCAGCGGACTGATCGACGCTTCCCAGGCGGCACAGGTCGGGCAAATGCTCGGGGTAGAAGCGATTATCATGGGCAGTATCAGTCATACTTATAATGATAATCATACCCAGGAAAAAAGAACCTATAAAGACAAAGATAAGAAGACACAGGTAAAGTATGTTCGCTGTACCGAGCGGACCGTCACCGTAAATGTCCGAGCGAGGATTGTCAGCGTGACCAGCGGGGAAATTATTGGCAGTAAAGAGGCCAGCAAAAGCAATAAAAAGAAGAAGTGCGAACCAAATTATGGCAGCCTGCCGGCAATTCCGGAAATGGCCAACGAATTAGCCCGTGAACTCTGCAGCGATGTTGCCAACTATATCGCGCCCTATTTTCGTCTCGCGGAATTTGAGTTTGAAAAGGTCAAAAATCAGTCTTTCAAAAAACAGGCGGATCAGGCCGCAAAACTGGCTGAAAATTGGCAAATTGATGAAGCTTATGTCATTTATCAGGGTATTTACCGGCAGGATAGCTACAATCCGAAGGTAATGTATAATATCGGTATACTGGAAGAAATAGTAGGCAATCTCAGTATCGCCAGGCGCTACTACGAGACTGCCTACCAGCTTAAAAGCAAAGAGAAAAAATACCGTCAGGCGGTAGAAAGAATCACGGAGAAACTGGACTATCTCGCTGCGCTTGCCGAACTGGGTGTCGTATTACAAGGCCGGGAGTGGCCAAGCGGTAAAACCAGAAATCGGGAAAAACGCATCGAGACCGGCGGGAACAGCGAAGATCGTATTTCGGTTTACAGCCAGGCAAACACTGCCAGTGAAATTGCCGCTCGCGTACCCGGCGGGCTATCGTTCAAATTACTGGGCCGAGAGGGCGATTGGTATATCATCGAATTATTAGATGGCAGCACCGGCTATCTCCCCAAAAAATCGGTGAAGTAATAACAACACTTCCAGCGATGTCTGGATTTTTTCCGAAAAGATACGGCATCGTGTTCCCGTTACTTACAGGCCCTTCAGCATTGTGGAGAATGCTAAAAGCCCAAATGCAATTGTCATCATCCAGAACTGATATTGTGCAATTTGCGGTACCATTCCCAATTGGGAAAGCAGGCTTAATACGCCAAGAACGACTGCAATAATCCAGGTAAGTTGTTTGGGTGCACTGAGTTTCATAGTATACCTCCAATGGTTAGGTTAAGAAGTGCCCGCCAAGAACGAATGAAGCATTTTAGTATACCGCCGGGAATTGAGATATGCAAATTTCGGCGGCCGCTCTCTCCCCCTAAAAAGAACAGCGCTGCGGTTCTCTAACGCTTTATATCTCCACTGAAAATGGGCAAAAATAGATGAAGAAACAGAATCTGTTCTTTCAAGTAACTTAAATTATTGTTTCTCCAATACCTGTTTCACCTATCCCACCTGCAAATTTGCCCATTTGCCATTTTTCATTGCTGCTTATTTTTCTACGACGACCTCTTCCACAGCAATATAAAACAAATCGGTAGCAATCGTCCAGTCGCCGGCGCTATCATCCAGGATGGTTTGTTGCCATTCTCCGCTGGGATGGATCTTTAACATCTCGCCATTCGAGGCGCGTAATTTCAGTGGCATGTCGAAATCGGCGACATTGGCCTGCCAGCGATATTCAATCGTCTGTTCGTGCATACGGTACTGCAATACCGGCAACGCCGCGAAATAAAGGTATTGTTCAAACAGCGGCCGTAAATCGGTTTTCAGGTAGTCATTGAAAAAATTAATTACGTCCGTGGTCCAAATGTTCTGATATTTGAAATGATCGGTGTAGGCGCGAATCAGCGCCCACCACTTCTCGTCATCATCCACCACATGGCGGAGGGTATTGAGGAAAATCGCTCCTTTAAAGTATTGATCTCCCGGCGGCCAGTTGTTCACCCCACTGGGACCGATAATCGGCATTTGATTGCGCACTTTGCTTTTGTAGCCATTGAAATATTTCATCGCATCTTCATAGCCAAACATGCACTCGACGTAAACCCCTTCGGTATAGGTGCACCAGCCTTCCTGTATCCAGGCATCGGAGACATCATTCGCGGTGATGCTGTTCCCATACCATTCGTGCCCGCTTTCATGCACGATAATAAAATCGAATCGCGTGCTGATGCCCACGCCGGTCCAGTCCCGATTGAGATAGCCATTCTTGAAAAGATTGCCATAGGTGACCGCGCTCTGGTGCTCCATTCCGGAATAAGGCACTTCGATCAGCTTGAAGCCGTCTTTCGGAAAAGGATAGGGGCCGAAGTATTTCTCGAAGCAGGCCATCATCGGTTTTGCCTGGGCAAACTGGCGCCGCGCCGCAGCCAGATGATAGGGCTGCACGAAATAATCCAGGGTTAAATCGCCGAGTTTTTCCCCAAAGTGGACATACTTTCCGATGTTCAGAGAAACAGAATAATTGTTGATGGGATAGTGCACTTTCCAGTCGTAGCGGGTATAGCCATCGCCCAACTCAGTTTTTCCCAGAAAGCGCCCATTGGAGACATCGACTAAATCCGAAGGTACAGCGACGCGAATAAGCATACTATCCACTTCATCCGGCTGCTGATCCTTGTTCGGCCACCAGAGGCTGGCGCCGATGCCCTGGCAGGCAGTCACTATCCAGGGATTCCCCAGGGAGTCTTCCAGGAAAGCCAGTCCGCCAAAACGCCCGCGCCGCTGCGGATGCCCGCTGTAATGAAAAATGATCTCGTAGGATTGCCCGGCGCTTAGCATTTCCGGAAAGTCGATAAACACCGCGTTGAACTCCCGCTCATAATTCAAGATGCTTCCCTGATGGACAATGCTGTCAATCGCCATATTTTCGAAGAGATCGAGTTGAATCCGCTGAGCATTTTTCAACATCTGAAAACGAATCCGGTTGCTGCCGGAGATATATTGCGCCGCGGGATTCACCCGCAGGGAAAGTTCGTAGAATTGCAGGTCATTATTTTCCCGGTAAGGGCCATAGCTGCCCCGCAAGGTATCTTTACGGGTAAAACTCTTTTTACTTTCCCGGGCATTTGCCCGGCTTCTGTCCCAATGTAGTTCCGCAAACCCGTTTGCTTCGGCGGGTGTAAACGTCATCGGTGCATAGTTCTTCGCGTGGATGGTTAAGGGAACGCGGAAATCGGCTGCGCTAACCATCGTTTTTCCATGGAGATTAGAGCGATAAACCGTCCCGCCTTTGCGAAATATCAACGCGCCTTCAACCGGCTCTCCGCTACGGGCATCACGCAGTTGCAGTTCCTGCTCACCAGGCGTTTCACAGCCGCTGCCCAGGAAGCACAATAGCATCGATATGGCAATTATCATAATTTTTTTCATCATCTTTCCAGACGTTTAGTTTTCTCTCACTTCCCACTTTTCGCGCATCATTTTCATTCATCCTGAATCCTTCGATAAACTCAGGATGTACTTGCCGAAGGGTGAAGAAGGCTTCGCTTATCTTCTGCAGAAAGTATGAAATACACAATTAAGCGCCATCCTTTTCAATACCTGCAAAGATTCATCCTTTGACGGGCTCAGGATGAATAGAGATTGCTCATTTCTTCATCCAAGTTTCCCAGCGCTATTCCAAAATCTCAATAATCCGTGGCACCGAGCGCATCTCCATCAGGCGAATAAAAAAGAGAATTGTCGCAATAAAAATATTCCGGAAAAGCAGCTTACTCCCGAAATCCGCCACCCTGGTATCCAGCGCCGCAATCCACGCTTCCCGCTGCGACAGTGGCAAGGAAGAGAGATCCTGCGCCACTTTCCAGGCGTGGCCGCGAGTGAGTTTCATCCCGACATTTGCCAGGCCTTCATCTGCCTTCCCGGCAATCTTATCGAGAAATTTCAGCGCTGGCCACACTTGTGCCAGTTCGTCCTGCACGCCATTGACCAACTCCCCGAGAATTTTGTTAATCTTGAAAAAATCATTCTTAAGCGCAGCGACCTCCCCGGGCGAAGTGGTTTCCGCCGCGGCGATTCCCAAATCCAGATCGATATGGGCATTCATTCCCAACAACAGGTGCTGCAGCACAATGGGCCGCCAGCGCCGTGCCGCGGTAAAGGCAACATCCCAGGATTCGGTGATGGATTGTTTTTTATAATTCGCCTCAAAAGCGGCCAGATAGCGGTTGGCAAAAATAACGTCAAGACGTTCCATCCGTGCGCCATCTTCGAACTCGCCGTTCGCGATGCCTTCCTTCACGCGAATCGTCACTTTGCGGTAGAGCGCCGGAAAATAGCCCATACGACTGCCCCGCGCCTTCGACCAACTGATAATCCGGTCCAGCGATGCAATCACTTCATCAATCGTCGTTGCCGGCAAATTATCGAATGTTTCCCCGGACATCACGCCTCCAAATCTTGATTAATATTTCTTATTTCCACCGTCCGTGGGGATATTTAATCAACATAGCGAAATTGGGGATTATCTCAAAATTTTTCGAATGGGGAATGGCGAGTGCGGAATGGCGAATGCGGAATCTGGATTTCCGGGCATTTTATTGTTCCCCGTTCTGAATTCCGAATTCCGCATTCGCCATTCCCCATTTCCTAAAGCCGCACGGCAACAAACGTCGCATCGTCCTGCAGCGCGCTGTTGCCGGTAAAGCCGCGCAGGGCGGCAGCGAGGCGTTCGTGGATTTTTCGCGGAGGTTCATTCCGGGTAACTTCTGCAAGAACGGCTTCGGTGCGTTCCATGCCAAATTCTTCCCGGGATTTATTCATCGCTTCAACAATCCCGTCAGTAATAAAGAAGAGCGTATCTCCGGTGATAAAGTTGAGTTCCTGCGCCCGGTAGGTAGTGCCGGATGCTAATCCCAGTGCTAATCCCGGCGTGTGGAGGCGCTCTACCCGCTTCTCCGCACCGTGGTAATGCAACAGCGGCAAATGCCCGGCATTAACCAGCGACAGTCGCTTTTCCGCAAGATCAATGAGGCAGCACTGAAAACTGACGAAAGTCTTTTTGTCGGCATTTTCCCGGACGGTCTCGTTCATCACCGCAGTCAGCTTCTCCAGATTGCTGGTATGCTTTATGGCGGTGCGAAATGCGCCTTTCACAATGGCCATAATCAACCCGGCGCCAATATTATGGCCGGAAACATCGCCGATGGCAAGCAGCAGCTTGTTGTCGGTCAATTTTACAATATCAAAAAAATCCCCGCCAATTTCTTTCGCGGCGGCGGTTTGTCCAAAAATTTCGTATCCATCCCCACTAAGCTCGGTGACCGGCACCAGCTGCGCCTGAATGTCCCGGGCAACGGCCATTTCCGTATCGACGCGGGTTTTTGCCACGGACATCTTCTCGGTAACGTATCCGTAAATAAAAATCCCCATCATAACCAGCAACATGGCAATCCCCCAAAGCAGCATGGTGCTAACAGCCGGCCGGCTGGCGATAATGCCTTCCGAAATGCCATCATAAAAAATCACTATCCCGGAAATGCTGATACTGATGTAAACAATAAAACTGATTATCGCCGTGCGATACTTCTGTAACTGGGGAATAATAAATGCCACCAGCACCAACGGAAAAAAATTGAACAGGAAGATCAGCAGCATCACCAGGGATGCTTTCCTCCGCAGGCTCGGGAATAAAATCGGGAGAATATTCAACGCCGCTATAATCAGCACGAAAATGTAAATGGTTGACATGAGTAGATATGTTTTGGGTACTGCAATCAAATGCGGCGCGATGGTCAGGTGAGTAATAATGACCAGAGCAAAATAAAGACAGCTTAAGGCCAGCACAGCGCTTATCCGCAGGCCCATGCTCAGACCGGCAAACTCCTCATATTCCGCAGTAATGGATTTGATAATCTTTTTCAAAATCGCATTTTTCTCAGGCCAATTCAAATGTCATATTTGTCGGGATGATGCAGAATTCCAGCAGAAACATAAGATACGGAAGGGTTATGCGAAAGTTCAAGGAAAAACAGTTGACAGTTATCAAAAACATCTATGTTTAACTGTTCACTGACTACTGAAAAAAAACCGCATACTCATGTAGTGCAATTTTACTTGCCCCTCTGCATATTACCCCTGGAAATTAAAAAAGCGCGAAAGAAAATCATTTTCAGGAGAACATAACATGTCAGTCAAATTTGAAAAAAAATCGGTTTTCCCCTTCCTGGAAACTGCTGCGAGCCGGGTCAAACGGGATTTTGAAGAATATGCCTTATTCAAACGATACGATGCCGGCGAAGTTATTTGCTGGGAAGGCGATGAATGCAACTATTTTTACGTCATCATAACCGGTAGCGTGCGGGTGTTTAAAACCGGCGATAATGGCCGGGAAATCACGCTCTATAAAATTACGGAAAATGACAGCTGTATTTTAACCACCTTTTCCATTTTGAACCGCAGCCCCTTTTCTGCAACGTCCATTGCCGAAAACGATGCAATTGTCGTGGCAATTCCCCGCGCTGTTTTCCGCGAATGGATCAACGAGTATGAAGAATGGCGCAACTACGTTTTCGGTTTGATGTCCGGCCACCTTACCGGCATACTGGGCAAAATCGAATCGATGGCTTTTCAGCGCCTGGACGAGCGCATTGCCGCATTCCTGCTGCAATCGACGCCCAAGAACCAGCGCACCATCAAGATTACCCACTCGGATATTGCCCGGGAGCTTGGCACAGTGCGTGAAGTGGTCAGCCGCATTCTGAAGAACTTCGAACGGGAAAAACTGGTCAGCCTCTCCCGCGGACGGATTACGATCATCAACAACCGGGAATTGTCCCGCTGCCAGGGGGCTTACTCCATGGTCGGATAATTAGAGAACATTTTCAATCAATTTACATCCTCCTCTCAATAAATCACCTGTGGCTAATTGCTCGGTTAGCTGCGGGTGATTTTCTTTTAGCGGAGGAAATTTAATTGCGACTCATAGTTGCGGAATCGAACGG
>JAUIFT010000134.1 GCA_030430345.1 Calditrichia bacterium
CGCAAGTCGTTTCTCGTCGAATTTCACGGTCGAGGCGAATGATTGATAGCGCTCCAATTGCGTGATCTCATCCTGCCAGAAGGGAATACATTCCTGAATCGTATTTCCCCGCGCCTTAAACAGGCTGCGCAGAACAGCAAATGCATCCTTAATTTTCTGATCATATTGCTTTTTCAATTTCAAGCGGGAGAAATATTCTTCCAAAGATGTTACATTAGCAGCATTTTTCAAATCTGCAACGGCCTTATTTGCCGCCGCGATTTTCTGACTCAGGGCAACGATTCGTTTATCTTCAATTTCGCTCAGGCTTTTTTGCAGGTAAGTAACCTGGGCGCCACCGGAAGTGACGTTCTGCTTTTGCCGCCGCAGGGTTTCTTCAAAACGCTCAACTTCTTTGAGAATTTCTTCTGCTTTTTTTCCGGTAAAGCCCATTTTTTTGGCCCGTTCGCGAACCTGTTTTCCCAGACGACGCATTTCATTGCCGGGCTTCATTTGGCTATAATAATAGAATAGGGAGAAAATAACCGCCATCATTGTGCCCCCAATTGCGATATTATTCCAGTGTGGATACGCCGGGCGAAAGGCCATACCGGCAAAGGCAGCAGCCGCGACAATGAATGAGAGAATAAGCGCTGCGGTTATCAAAGATTTTTGCATTGAATTGGCAGACAGCAATCCATTTAGCGCCTGCCATTTATTCAGCAGTGGATTGAGAAAAACATCGACATCTTTATTCTTCGCATCACTACTGTTAAAGCGATGACGAAAATTCTGCAAATTATTTTCTGCTTCGGTCAAATCTTTTTTAGCGGCTACAGCCTGGCGCTCCAACGCTTTTTTTTCTTCGGATTTCTCTTCAATCAACGCGGCGGTATTACGCCACTCGTTGTAACCTTCATCGGTGAACACTTTCAGTGGCTTAATTTTTTGCAGACTTTTAGTTAACTCGCTCAGGTGGGCATGTCCTGCTTCGAACTTTTCCCGGAGGCGGGCACCTTGCAAGGCATTACATTCGGCCTCCAGCCCCTGAAATTGTTTTTGCAAACGGGCGAGCATTGTTTCCGCATCATCGTAATTTTTAGTTTCAGCTTTCTTCAGCAGCGCATCACATTGCTTAATTAAACCGGCCGCTTCTTCCAGACGGTTCTTCAAGTAGTGGCTATCACGGGTATTTATGACGTCAAGCTTTTCGGTGAAATAGCCGAGCTGGCGCAACCGGGATTTTATTTTCGTAATCTGGCGGGTTCGCAGTCCGGTCAACCGTTCGGTAATATCTCCGTAAAAATCGGTTTCCCGGGCAATGGAAAGATCGCTGTTACGGATGATAAACAGATTTCGATATTCTTTCACCGAAACGCCGAGAATGTCGGTAACCAATCCCTGCTCTGGCACTTTAATCTCTTCACCGTTTTGTTTTTCCAGAATGAGGTAGCCATCAGGGCTTTCCGCGACGCGGTCGATGCCCGGAAACAGTTTACGCTCGCTTCCGATGAGCATCCGTATGATCGCTTCCTGCGTGAGGGTTTTCCCATCTTCATTTTCTCCCCAGAAGAGATTGAAATTTCCCAGGGAGATTAAGCCGGTCTCTATCAATGGACCATACTTGTTGATGGAAAAAGCGGTTATTTTCATTTCATCTCTCCATCATTCCCTGTAGGGCAATTTCCAGAATTTCCCGGCGTTCAGCTGCGGGGTACCCTTTTTTATCCAGGGTGGCAGCAAAGGATTTAAAGAGATCATCCTCAACAATTTCCCGGATATCACGAAATTCCAGTGCGGTTATCTCCACCCGTTCATCCGCCAGCGCCATGATTTTTTCATGGAGCATTGTTTCCGTCATCTGCAGGGCAGCGCCATTATAATAGCCGGCAACCTCCAGCAGCAAGGTCGCCCCGGGAGGAATTTTCTCAATCCGTTCCTTTAAGGGTAAGAGGGGGTTTAACGAACGGAATGGATCCAAATGTATCAGAAATTTTTCAAAATAAGCGCTGCCCAGAGGATACTTTTCCGGCATTCCACCCAGCTCAAAGAGATTTAAATGACGAATGCCTATTTCTTTCCGGGTGATTGAGACTGGCGATCCCGGATAGACAAAATAACATCCCGGGGAAAATTCATGATTATCAAAATTAGAATGCAGATGTCCGGCAAGCACATGCTGCCAGGGCAGGCTGGTGAAGTAGCTTAACTTGACCGGCAGGTAGCGCTGCCGCCCCTCCTCGCCATAAATGTCCCAACCACCGGTTTTATCTAATAACTCTCCATGAAAGAGGAGGATGTTGACCATGTCCGTATTTACCTGATCAGCCGCCTGATGGAGTTTTGCCAGCGCGGTCTCTTCATCCAGGTAGGTAAACGGAAATCCCCAAAATGCGACGCCGGCAATGGTCACCGGCTGCAGCAAATCCCGCATCACCGTCACCTTTTCGCCTAAAAAAGCGCCATCGGGATAGGCATCGATGTCATGATTACCGGGAATAATCAGGATCGGGTAGTTGGCAGCGCTAAAAACTTCCCGGATCTTTGGGCGGAGCTTTTGACCGATTTCGCTGTTATCAAACAAATCGCCGCAAATCGTCAGGATATCGACCTGCTCCCGATTGCCGATCGTAACGATTTCTCCCAGCGCTTCCCAGCGAGCGTCATTTATTTCCCGGATATGAACATCCGCGGTATGCAAAATTTTCATCGATTTCCCTTATGCGGTTATAAAAGAATACACTAAATATCAGTTTTTATCAAGCCCTAAAATGCATAAAAATAACACTTTTCTAAAATCCGGCGCTTCTCCGCAAACAAAAAGATTTCTTCCCAAATCCGAATTCAATGATTACTTTTAAATGCCCGGGTAGCAGCAATAACTTTTTCTTTTCTCCGACAACTGAATGTCTGTTAAAGATGTCTATTTGAATAATCAACTACTCTAGCGGGTATTATATGCAGCGGCAACCTTCAACAGCAATATCCCCAGCGCAGATCAGCGACTTTCAGACTGCAGATCCGCGTGGTTTTTATCCCCCCGGCAGCATCACCTGGCGGGTAAACCGGGAAACCTTTCTCTTGCTGGGAGGGCTGCGGGCGCTAACGATGCAAGTGGCGCATCCAATGGTTGCCCAGGGCGTTTATGATCACAGTAATTTTCGAAATGAGCCGCTAAAACGCCTGTTGCGCACTTTACAGACCATGCTAACCATCGGCTATGGCAGCCGGGAAGCAGCATTGGCCGCGGCGGCACAGATTCGCCAGGTGCATCGGAGCATTGAAGGGACGCTGCCGGAAGCGGTGGGAAATTTCCCGGCAGAGAAGCAGTACCAGGCGAGTGATCCGGCATTGATGATCTGGGTATATGCCACCCTGGTGGATTCATCGATATTTATGTATGAATGCCTGGTTGCGCCGTTAAAGAGCGACGAGAAGGCAACCTATTACGAGGAGAGCAAACTTTGGGTAACGCTTTTGGGCGTGCCGGCGGCAATTTTACCAGCAGATTATCCGGCATTTCAGCGCTATGTAGATGCGACATTAAGTAGTGACGATATTGCGATCGGGAAAAGTGGCGAAGATGTTCTTGAACATGTGTATTTTCCCCAGTTCCCATTTTTGCCGCGCTGGGTATACTATCCGGTGCAAATATTCACCTGGGCGCTTTTACCATCCGCATTGCGTGACAAAACCGGGTATCCCTGGAGTAATCGCCGAAAAATATGGGTAGATCGCACCGTTAGATTTTTTAAATTTATCCGTCCGTATTTACCAGGCTTTCTTCGCCTGATGCCACAGGCCCGCAAAGCCGAAAAACGCTGGCGCTCAGATAATTTTTAATTGTAGTTATTCACATTAAAAAATCTTAAGATTGGGCACAAATATATAGATGTAGGTATTCGGCCGTTTAACCTGCCAACTGGCAGCGATCTGCCGGGAAGAATTAATTTTTACTTAAACTTATATAGCCCCATTCCGTATTAGGGGCATAGACTTTTTTATTAACGAGAGAGAAAAACATTATTCCGAAAAAGTTACCACCCGGAGGAGACAGATTCATGACTAAACATTTCATTACAGCTGTATTGTTGACATTGATGGTAATGCTCAGTGCTTGTAGTTCCGATGATGCGAAAGCAGATAGCGATACATCCCAAACAGACAGCACCGCCGTTGCTAAAAATGATTCCGACAAAAAAGAAGAGAAAAAAGGCAATTGGGGCGGAAAAAGTAAAAACGATGGCCCCAGCGCGATTCCCGTAGAAACCACCCGCCTGACCAAAGGCTCCATTTCCAGTTTTCTGTTATACAGCGCAACACTGGAAACTGAACAAACTGTTAATGTCTTTTCCCGTATCGGCGGATTGGTTGAAGGGATTTATGTCGAAGAAAGCGACCGGGTTCGCAAAGGCGACCGCCTGATGCAAATTGAAAAAGATGAGTATGAACTCATCGAACAAAATGCCCGCCTGGAATATGAGAAAAAACTCGCCGATTACAACCGCCTGAAAGCTTTACAGGCGGAAGAGCTATTGAGCGAAGAAGAAATGCTCAACTCAGAAATCGCCATGAAGCAAGCGCAAATCTCCTGGGAGCAGGCGAAACTGAATCTTCAGCACACGACTGTGAAAGCACCAATCTCCGGCGTTATCGGCGATCGGATGGTGGATCTGGGTGATCGCATTACCACAACAACCAATCTTTTTACGGTGGCAAACATGGACGATAAAATTGTCCGCGCTTATGTGCCGCAAAGCGAATTTACCAATTGCTATAAAAATCAGCCGGCGAATATCCGCTCGGATATTGTTCCCGATGTTGAGTTTAAAGGCTATGTGAAGCGCATCAGCCCGATTATCGATCCGCAGAGCGGCACCTTCAAGGTAACCATCGGCGTGCGCGATCCGAAGAACCATCTGCGTCCCGGGATGTTTGTTAACGCGGAATTGATTGTCGATACGCACGATGACGCATTGCTGCTGCCAAAAGCCGCGCTGATCTATGAAAACGAACGCACATATTTCTTTCTTGTCGATGCAGACAGTTCCCTTAAAATCGAATTGCAAAAAGGCTTCGAAGATGCTGAGAAGGTTGAAGTTCTCAACGACCTGACCGCAGGTGCGCAGGTGGTTGTTCTCGGCCAAAACGGACTGAAGCAGGGTAGCAAGGTGAAGGTTATCGAAGAAAAGACCTACACCTGGCAGCGAAAAGAGAAGCAGGATATTTCCGCTGCATTATCCCAAAAATAATTGCTGATTTTACAAATGATGGTTTGTTGAAAATTTGCTGAAGTCTGAGAAACTGTTAATCACAAGGAAAAATTATATATGAACGAGAAAGCGCAAACGCCGGAGCACAATTTTTTCCGGTTTACGACGACCCGTCCGGTTGCGATTACGATGATTGTTCTAGGCATTTTGGTGTTCGGATGGCTTTCTTACAATCAGCTTTCCCTCGATTTGATGCCCGACATTACTTATCCGTCCCTTACCGTGCGGACGGAATACCCCGGCGCTGCACCGGAAGAAGTTGAAAGCGCCATTTCCCGCCCGGTGGAAGAAGCCCTCGGCGTTGTAGCAGACCTGGTATCGATTAGCTCTATTTCGAAAGCAGGTCAATCCGATGTCATCCTGGAATACAACTGGGATGCGAATATGAACGAGGCGATCTCGGAAGTACGGGAAAAGCTCGATCTGGTATTTCTGCCGCTGGATGCCGAGAAGCCGCTCATCCTGAAATATGATCCATCACTCGATCCGATTATCCGCTTTGGCCTTACCGGCGGCGGCGATCTTTTTTACACTCGCTACGTGGCGGAAGAGGAAATCAAACGTGCGCTGGAAACGGTGGAAGGCGTTGCTGCTGTGAAAGTAAAGGGCGGCTACGAAGAAGAAATTCGGGTTGAGTTGAACGAGAAAAAAATCAGCCTGATGGGCATGGACATTCAACAAATCCGCCAGCGCCTGGGGCAGGAGAATGTCAATCTGGCCGGTGGGGAACTGAAAGAAGGCCAGACCGAATACATCGTTCGCACCCTGAATGAATTTCGGAATATTGATGAAATAGCCGACATCCGCCTTGGTATGCAAAATCGCCGGGAAGTCCGCCTGAGTGATATTGGCAGGGTATTTCGCACCAACAAGGAGCGCCAGCTGATCACCAGCCTGGATAACAAGGAAAGCGTGGAGCTGGAAGTCTATAAAGAAGGCGATGCAAATATTGTGGAAGTCGCTAAAAACGTTCGGGAAAAGGTGATCGGCTCCCTGGCCCAGCAGACTTATGTTCGCCAGATGGCTGAAAAGGCCCAAAAAGAAAAAGAGGCCCGAAAGAAAGCTGCGGAAGACAAGGATGAAACGGCGGATGCTTCTGAAGATGAAGAAAAAGAAGAGAAAAAAGAGCTTAGCGATATTGAGAAAGCCCAGAAATTTCAGGAAGAAATGCTTCGCCGGGTGATGACCAACTTTATCGCGAACAAACTTCCCGACGGTATGGAGATTACCCTCCTGACCGATCAATCCCGTTTTATTGTCAACTCTATTGATGAAGTTAAAAATACCGCTATTATGGGGGGTATTTTAGCGGTGATCGTCCTCTTTCTCTTTTTGAGCGATCTTTCCATTACCGCCATCGTCGGTATTGCCATACCGATTTCAATTATTGCCACTTTTACCCCAATGAAGCTTTTTGACGTCTCCCTGAATATTATGTCCCTGGGCGGACTGGCATTGGGTATTGGGATGCTGGTGGATAACTCTATTGTCGTTATCGAAAGTATCTTTCGCTGCCGGGAAGAAGGGGATGACTTTATTACCTCGGTAATTCGCGGCACCGGGGAAGTCGGAAGTGCGGTAGCCGCCTCGACCCTGACGACAATCGCCGTATTTTTCCCGATGGTCTTTGTGCAGGGTATTGCCGGACAGATCTTTGGCGACCTTGCTTTAACCGTAGTCTTTTCGCTGCTGGCCTCTTTGGGCGTCGCGCTTTTCCTTATTCCCATGCTGGCATCCCGCCATTTTGATGTTCCCT
>JAUIFT010000135.1 GCA_030430345.1 Calditrichia bacterium
TAACTTTACCGCTCAACAAAAAGAATTTTCCAAAAAAATAGCCACCCGGGTGACGTGCCAGGTGGCTATGATGGGGTGGAGGAGGAGAAATGTCTTACTGCATTTATATAAGGGACTTTTCTTTTTTGCCGTTTGATTGCCGCCGGAGGAATTATCCGCAGATAAAATCTCCGGCAGTAGAAAAGGTTAGCGATTTGTGTTACCGGTTGATCTGAAACGATCTATATTTAATCTCAAATTTTAATTTTGCCGCAGAGCCATATTCAATGGTGGAGAGGAGGTAATGACGATTGCGGGTTTATTTAGGCGTCATATATTTTTTTAGAATATGACCCTGCGGCAGTCTTGATGAGGGTGCTTTCTATTTTTCGCGGCAATTTTTTCCTCCCGGAAGATTGCCAATTTTTCTAATTTTCTTTTCCATAGGATCGGTGCGATTTTTTTCTCTGTCATTGATCAGTTGCAGGGGTAATATAAGGCAAGTGCCCGGGCTTTTTTGCATTTTCTTCCTGAACGTCTCTAGCAATGCGCCCAACGGCGATAATCGATTTTTTTCCCCGCTTTTCCGGTGCTATATTAGCTTACACGGACGGCTTTTTGCGGGAAATCTTATGGAACTCAAAGTAATCGTTCGGCAGACTTTGAGCTAAAGAGTGCCTATCACATGAAAATATCGAAACTGATTTTCTTCCTTTTTTTTCTCTGCTATTTCACCTTTCCCGCAAGTGCCCGGGAAAGTCAGCCGGTGTACCAGGTTTTACCGCTCAAATACCGGGAAGGCGATAAAGCCACCTGGAAATCCGCCGGTTACACCAATAAGTATTGGAAGTTTCTGCTCAACGATACCTGGCATGCGCCCGAAAAAAAACATTTCTGGCTGCGCAGCGATATCATACTGGACGCCCCGGGCGACAGCTTTCCCGAAGCGATTCTCTTTCTGCAAATCACCGCCGCCTGCGAAGTATTTTGGAACGGCGAACTGTTAGGGAATAATTTCATTGGGGATGTTCCCCTGGATTCTTTACAGGCGCGTTATGCGAAAGCCTTTCGGGTTCCCGCCGATAAACAGAATGCCGGTATGAACCAATTGGCAATCCGCACTTTGCTGGCGGCAGAACAAACCCTCCGCATTGGCGGTATAGAATTAGCGCCATCGACTGCCGCATTGCATCCCCCGCTATCAAAAACAATCTTTCCGATAATCCTTTTTTTCATTCATGGCATTCTTGTGGTTTACTATTTTCGGGCTTTTTTGAAGCATCCCTCTGCCCGGCATCATCTCTTCTGGAGTGCAATGCTTTTTCTGCTCACCGTTCAAAGCGGGTATTCAGCCGCTCTGCTTAACTTTGACATTCACTATGAGAAGGTGCTAACTTTTAATCTGATGCAGGACTACCTGACGCTAGGATTATATTGGATCATTCCCCTGTTTTTTGCCTATGAATTTCAGTTCCGCTTCAAGAGAACGGTACTGATTGTATCCATCTTGCTTACCATCTGGAACCATGAGGCCTTGCTATATGACCGCATCTACCAAATTGCCGGCATGATACCGTCATTACTATTGATTGCCTGGGCGATCTATCGCCAAAAAGAAAGTGCCCTCCATGCCCTTTTCGGCATGCTTTGCCTGATCGCCCTGCTCTTTTCCGGCTTTATCAATAGTTTGCTTGATGTCAGCTTTCTGATATTCATTCTTTTTGCCAGTATCACCATCTCCCGGCGGTTAGGGGTAAAAAGCAAGGATCATGAGCAGTCGATGCTGCGCTCTTCCCGGCTGGAAACCGAAATGTTGCGTAAGTTGATACAACCGCACTACATTATGAACTCATTGAATGCAGTAATCGACTGGCTGGAAGATGAGCCGGAAAAAGGGGTGGAGTTTATCCATGCACTTTCCGATGAATTCCGGATTCTCTCGCGCATCTCTCATGAGAAATTGGTGCCGGTAGAGGATGAAATCAAAATGTGCCAGGCGCATCTGCGCATTATGGCCTTTCGCAAGGAGCAACCCTACAGCTTCCGGGCGGTGGATATCGATTACCTGAAATCGGTACCGCCGGGCATATTCCATACGATTATCGAAAATGGGGTAACGCACTCGCCGCATTTCGTGGATCGCACCGATTTTATTCTCAAAGAAGAATCGTTGAGCAATGGGGTTCGTTACCGGATTATTAACCAGCAGGCGGATTTGCCGGAATCACTGCGGGCGACAGTAATGGAAAGACGGCCAATGCGCTCGGATGTCATGGTCGAGGAACCGCTCGATGAAGGCACCGGCCTGAAATACATCCGTGCCCGCCTCACGGAAAGCTACGGGGAGAACTGGCAAATTAACGGACAGGCAGTGGTCGGTGGCTGGGAAACAGTAATCGAAATTTATAACAATGGCGCAGAAGCATAGGAACGGTATCAGATGAATATTTTAATCGTGGAAGATGAAGCGCGGGCCGCGCGACGGCTACAGAAGCTTATCCCCCAGGCACTGAAAGGCCGGGACATTCAGGTGACCCATATCGAAACGCTGGGCGCGGCAATTACCCTGATGGACCGCCGCCGCTTTGACCTGCTTTTCCTCGACTTGAACCTGAACGGCAAAAACGGGTTTGATCTGCTCCGCGAAATCGTTTCCTACCCTTTTCACACCATCATCGTTTCCGCCTACGCCGAAAAGGCCCTGGAAGCTTTTGAGTATGGTGTGTTGGATTTTGTCCCGAAGCCGGTGTTGCCGGAGCGGCTGGAAAAAGCGATTCAGCGCTTTCTCAACCAGGATCGCAATGATAACGAGGTTAAATACCTCTCTCTGCGTAAAGGCGGCAATATTGAGCTGTTGCCAACCGCAAAAATCAAGTATATTCATGCTGCCGGCCATTACTCGGAAATTTACCTGGAAAATCAACCCTGTAAATTGCATGATAAATCCCTGGAACGGCTGCTGATGCTATTACCAGCTCAATTTGAACGTATTCATAAATCGTACATCGTCAATATAGATTATGTAAAAGAATTCCATGCTGCCAGCGGCAGCCGCTACTCCGTGGAGTTGAGTAATGGAGAAACTTTACCGGTGGGCCGGTCCCGCTATAAAACAATTAAAGAGAAACTGGCGTTGGGGTAATGGTAATAATGCTGTTTCTTTTCGCCGTTTTTTCTTCAGATAAGGAGCACTGCGAATGTCAGAAAAGCTCATTGTTACGCTCATACAAAGCCTGCCGGGAATTTTGTGGGCATTATTAGCATTTGCCATCTTCGCTTTTTTTTACAAACCGGTTCGCTACGAACTTCTGCCTAAAATTGGCGCATTACGACTGATGGGATTTGAATTGTCTTTTCGGCAAATACGCGCCGTTTCCCGGGCGATTAGCCTGGCAGAAAAATCGGAAATGTGGGGTGTAGAGATCAGCGAAGCCGATAAGGAACAAGTCCTGGCGCGGATCAGGCGGCATGGCGATGTACTTCGCGACGCCCGGGTGCTTTGGATCGACGATGCCCCGGAGAATTGCCGCAACGAGCGGAAAATGTTCCATGAAATGCAGATGATGGTCGATCTGGTTCTCTCCGGCCACGATGCATTTCGTCAGTTGGATTGGAGCGAATATGACTTGATTATTTCCGATATTGCCCGGGACGGCGACAACACGGCCGGATTAAAATTTTTGCAGGAATATCAGAAAAAATTCGGGAAAATTTTACCAGTCATATTTTACATCGGGGTATATCAACCGGAAAAAGGCATTCCCCCGTACGCCTTCGGAATAACTAACCGGCCGGATGAGTTAGTTCATCTTACTTTGGATGCGCTGGAGAGAAAGCGGTATGGGCAGATGTTCGGATTTAGCAGCGTAAATAGCATCATTTTGAATGGCGGAGAGTTAATATTGTTTTAGATGCCTCCGCAAAAATCAGTAAATGCACATCACTTAATTCTTATCCAATTTTTCAGAAACACAGCAAGTATTTAGTTTTTCCCCGTCAATTTCGGATTATTCCGATGCCGATCCTTATCCCGCTTCGTTTTCTTATCGATATTTTTCTGCAACGCCTCGCTAAGGTCGACACCGGTTTGATTCGCGATACAAATCAGCACGAATAATACGTCGGCCAATTCATCGCCTAATTCTCCCGGTGTATCGGTCTTTTTATAACTTTGATCGCCATAAGTGCGGGAGATTATCCGGGCCACTTCCCCAACTTCTTCTACCAATTGCGCCAGGTTAGTCAATTCGGAAAAATAGCGCACCCCAATGGTCTGAATCCAGTTATCGACAATTTCTTGACATTCCCGTAATGTTAATTCCTGCATCACTTTTCCTTAGCTGCTAAATGGTTGACAGATCACTGTTTTTAACTTCTCCGACGCTGTTCGCTGCGGGTCATTCAGGTAAATCTCATGATGTTTCCCGGTTTTTTTTCCGCCCTGCCCATCAATAAATTGATGGATTGCCTGAATCGTCGGCGCTTCATCCGCATAAGGTCCGGTATAAAGAATTTGCGCGGACTGCCCTTCCTGATAGGTTTCCAATCGCAATAATCCCGCTGCTGGTAGCGCTTTTTTCTTCGCAGCCTCTTCGCGGGCGGCATTAATCATTTCGGCAGTGATAAAATTCGGCTGTAGAACCATCACTGTCCACTGCCAGTCATTTTTCTTCCCCAACTGAAAATTGTGCATATCATCGGACCACCAGAGTGCTTCCAGCGGCATCACCGCATAATCCTGTGCCGGCAGTGCTGTTTTGCCCCTCTTCACCATAAATTTCAAGGTATAGGAAACTGAAAAAAGCGCACTTACTGCTTCCTGGAAATCTACTGAGCTATTGGGATCTCCTTTACCGTCGGCCATCAAATAGTTCAGCCGCGGAACATCAACGATAGAAATTTTCTTACCGGAAGGTTTATAAAGGGTTTTCAATGTTTTTTTAAGGTCTAATTTTTCCAATTTTCCCCCAGGTTTATATGCTTGTTTTGTCCGCTTGCCTACTGTTCCGCAATAAAATTATATACATATTTTTCGCAGTCTTTTAATGCAGCAAAACAGCGGCGCACCAATTAAATTTGAAGAAGTAATCAGAAATCACTAATATGCAACCGGCAAAGATTATCAACAACCGTTTTTTATAGATCGGAGAATTCATGAAACGACTACGGCATTTTTTCTGCTACGCGCTCTTTTCCCTCCTGTTACTGCAATGCACCAATGATACACCCGCGGAATCCCAGGAAATCTCCGGAGGATATTGGCGGGCGGAAATAATCATTCCCGGCGGTACTCTTCCCTTTAATATCGAACTGAAGCGCCAGGATGCTCAATTAAGCGCGACCCTTTTAAATGGCAACGAGCAGGCAACAACGGACGACGTTATAATCAAAAACGATAGTATTCAAATTCGTATGCCGGCTTTTAATTCTTTCATTCGCGCCCAATTTAGTGAGAAGGAATTAAACGGCACCCTGACCCTGAACAAACGGGGTGGTAAAATACAGGTAATGCCCTTTCAGGCGACACTCGGACCGCAACATCGATTTTTTGAAACGCCGGCAGCAAATCCGGTGGATATTGCCGGGCGCTGGGCGGTTACCTTTGTAGAGGATGACGGGAAGGTTACCGAAGCTGTCGGAGAATTCCAGCAGGATGGCAGCCGGGCACTGGGCACCTTTCTCACCCCGACCGGAGATTATCGCTATCTGGAAGGTGATGTTCAGGACAGCACCCTTTATCTCTCCTGTTTCGATGGCGGCCATGCCTTCCTCTTTATTGCCAAACTGCAGGCCGATGGCAGCCTGCGGGGCGATTTTTGGTCCGGCACCGCCTGGCACGAAAGCTGGACGGCAGAACGGGACGAAAATGCCGAACTTCCCAATGCCTTTGACCTGACATTTTTAAAAGAGGGCTATGATAAGTTTGATTTCACCTTTCCCAATATCGACAGCATCGATGTTTCTATCTCCGATGAGAAATATCGCGACCGGGTGGTATTGGTAACGATCGTCGGCAGCTGGTGCCCGAATTGCCACGATGAAGCGCGCTACCTTTCCCGCTATTACAAGGAGAATCGCGAACGCGGCCTGGAAATTATCGCCCTGATGTTTGAGCATATCGATGATTTTTCAGTTGCGGTCAAACAGATCAAACGCTTCCGGAAGAAATTTGGCATCGAATACGAAACGCTTTTTGCCGGATATTCGGATAAAAAAGCAGCTGCGGAAAAACTGCCGATGCTCAATCATGTGCTCTCTTATCCCACTACTATTTTTATCGATCGCCAGGGGCGGGTGCGTAAGATCCATACCGGTTTTACCGGGCCGGGCACCGGCGCGCACTACGACAAGCTCATTGCGGAATTTGAAGATACGGTGGAAACATTGCTAGCGGAGTAAATGGAAAAGCGGACATCTTCCCTGATGCCCGCTGTCATGGATTTCATTTTTTATGCTCCAGGTAGCCCCGGCGGCAAATAGCTGCCGGGGCTCCTCCCCTCTATAACCCATCCGGTTATAAATTTTTATTTTCTGCTTACTACTTCTCCGAAAAACGGCACTTTTTGAATTGGTTTGTGATATTTTCATTTTTCTTGCTCGACATCGGCCCGGAGTTTTTTACTCCGGGCTAATATGCGTATCGGTCATGCGACCTATGACAATTTTCAATAGCCTATAGTACAGCCCTGTAAGGGCGACCTATCTTAGCTCGGGACGCCAGTCCCGAGCACATTGCCATAAAATTGGGGGAAATAATTACCCGCGGATACCACGTAGCATAACGCTGGTATAGGTGTCGGGATCGGCGAGGATGCCATCGAGGAGTACTCGCATCGCATAGTAGGGTTGCATATCAATGAAGGTCTGATCGTCCAGCTCAGCAAGATTAACGCCACTGATGAAATCATGGTTCTTGTCGAAAAGGAATTCGATTCGCCCCATTTCCTGCCAGAGATATACTTTCGTATCGGGATTGACCGCCAGTAAATATTCCTTCCCCTTAATTCGCCCCTGA
>JAUIFT010000136.1 GCA_030430345.1 Calditrichia bacterium
CTAGTGATTTACACAAAACCTTTAAAATTGCGATTACACCGCTCACCGAAACACCGGAGGAAGAAAATGAATTTTTCCTTTCGCCCGATCGCAAGCAGATTGCCTTCATTCGTGGACGGGGTCAGTTGATTGTGGCCGATATTTCCCGAAAGGTACTCTCCAATGAAAAAACCTTACTGGAGGGCTGGTCGACCCCAAGAGGACTAGACTGGAGCCCGGACAGTAAATGGCTGGCTTATAGCCTCTCAGACCTTGATTTCAACTCTGAAGTGTACATCCATGCCGCCGACAACAGTCGGGAACCGGTCAATATCAGCCTGCATCCGCGCCGCGATAATTCGCCCGTTTGGAGTCAGGATGGCAGCAAACTGGGCTTCTTATCTGATCGCAATAATGCCGATAATGACGTGTGGTTTGTCTGGCTGAGAAAAAAGGATTGGGAAAAAAACCAACGCGACTGGGAAGAATGGGAGGTAGAAAAGCAGGAGGAGAAAGACTCTACCAAAACGCCCATGGTGCAAATTGACTTTGAGGACATCCATGAGCGGCTGGTACAGGTTACCCAAATTCCTGGCAACGAAGGCGACCTGGCCATTAGTAAAGATGGAAAGACCTTCTACTATTCTACCAATGGCGGCGGCTGGCAAGGGCAGGCCGGCAAACGGGCCTATATGAGCATCAACTGGGATGGCAAAGAAGAAAAATCGTTGATCGATGATATTAACCTGAGCAACGTAACCTGGGACCCAAAGTATAAAGCGCTGTATTTTCTGGATAATAAAGGCAAAATCGCCTCCTTAAGTCCCGGTAAAAAGCATGAATTTCTGGGTTTTGATGCTAAAATGACCATTCGTCACAAGGCAGAACACGAGCAGGTGTTCAATGAAGCCTGGCGGGCCATGAGAGATGGCTTTTACGATCCCCGTTTTCACGGACAAGATTGGGATGCCTTACGGCAACGCTATCAAGACAGAGTGATCAATGCCTCTACTGCACAGGATTTCCGTTTTTTCTTTTTCTGCCACCCCTTTCAGGTAAAAGTGTTGCCGCCCGATAACTTTCCCATCGCGGATTTTGAAAACAACCGCACAGGCATCTTCATCTTCGTGAGCTAAAGCGATTACATCACGATCTTCAAAATCCCGTAAAACTACTTTTTGCGGAACGAAACCGTAGCTCTCGATCATCTGGATCTGGTCACGCAATCGGGCAGCACCTTCGAAATTCATTGCTTCCGCCTGGGCTTCCATTTGTTCGGTTAATTCAGTGATGAGATTGCGGGTTTTCCCCTTCAGAAATTGCTCAACCTGACGGATCATCGCCTGGTATTCTTCCTGACTCACCAATCCCTCGCAAGGGCCCTGGCAGCGTTTAATATGATAATCGAGACAGACCTTCACTTTTTCCGCCTTGATACTTTTGTCATCGATATAATATTTACAGGAGCGAATCGGAAAGATCTTGTTCACCGTCTTCATGATATGCCGCAAATGCTTCACATCGGTATAAGGCCCGAGATATTTGGAGCCATCTTTAATAATTTTACGAGTGACAAACACCTGGGGGAAAGGCTCTTTAGTGATGCGGATGTAGGGATAAGATTTATCATCCCGCAAAAAGACATTATAACGGGGTTTATGCTCCTTAATAAGATTCGCTTCCAGAATCAACGCTTCAACTTCGGAATCAACCAGGATGGTATCGATGCGCCGAATCTGCTTTACCAGCCGCTGGGTTTTTCGATCCAGGTTCCTGCTGCTTTGGAAATAAGAGCGCACCCGATTGCGCAGGTTTTTCGCTTTACCGACGTAAATGACTTTTTCCTTTTCATTGCGATAGAGATAAACACCGGGATTGGTGGGGAGATTCTTCAGTTTCTCTTCAACTTCGGCAGGCCATTTTTTCCGCGTCATTAACGTTGGTCTCTTGAATTTACCGGTTGCATTGACTCTTTATGACGATGATGAATACCGCAATGGAGTTGCTTTCACTTGATTCGCTGCATTGAAAAAGTGATTAAGATATTCATGTTAAGCATAAATTTAGGCATATAATTGCTGTCTAAGCAAGTGTTTGTTTGGCTTTTACTGATTCCCTAAACTTACAGGCGACAAGGCAATTGAATGCAACCGGAGTAATTCTCAAAAAGGCTGCTGCAAACTTAAAGATATCTGAAAGGAAAGAATTTGCTCGCCTAAATCCAGTAATAGTTTGCCGGGTAAATCCGCGAAACAAGCATACAGGAAATTAAGATCAAGATTATATTTCTCGGTAACGCTGTTTTGCTTGTTTTTCTTGCCGGATTCTATCAATATTTTTTCAGGATTGTTTGATAGATTGGTAAATTCGCCGGATATCTGAAAAGCGATTACAATCTCCGCATCCTTCCTGCTGCTACGGATTAACCCCTGATAGCTTTTTTCTTCATCCACAAAGCGGCGCAGGAAGAGATATGCCTCCATAAATAAACCACTCAGCGCGGCGTAATTGCCTGAATAGGGGGGGAGGTTATCCGCCAGAGACAGCTGGCATTCGACGTGATGTTTAAAAAACAGGTCACTGCGCAAATGGGATTTGCTTTCTTCCAAGAACTGATTGATGGAAATTTCAATCGTTTCCTGATAGCGTTCCCGATTAATTTTTTTGTTAAAGCCGCTAATCGTCTGCTGCAGTTGATAACCGGTATCGATGATTTCTCCTAAATCCGGTAAGTCGGGATGCTTGAAACGCAGCAATTCTGCTCGCCCAAACATTGTGCCGAGTGGTGTGTTTAAATTGTGAATGAACCCGGGTAGGAAATGCGCCTGTTGCTGGAAAATTTTTTCCATAAAACTGTTTTTATTGGCAGCGGAATTATTTTCGAGTTTTATCAGTGCGGCAATGCCTTCCCGGCCACTTTCTCCCGGCCGGAGCCAGGTAACCGGTAAAGGCGGAGTTTCGTCGCCGTCTGGTGTTTGCCAGGAAAGCAGTCGCTCTTTCTTGGTATCGCTTTTTAATATTTGCCGAAAGTTTTCCGCGCTGATTTCATTTCTGTTCAGCAAGTGACTGTTGAGGTTGAACTTATCGAGATTGCCATTTTTCCATCCAAAAAAAGCTGCCCCGGCCGGCGAAATACTTTCCAGCTTCCCCTGGGTGGTGAAATGTAATAGTACCATTTTACCGGTCAATAGAAGAATGTCATGCAAGGGAGAAATTACGGTCATCATGCTGCCTTCAAATAAGGAGTGAATAATTCAGATATCAAGATGTAAAATGCCCGATAAAAAGCAGGCAGCGGTGATAAAACGCATGGATTGAAATGAAGGGAATTATATCAGTGAAAAAGCAGAAAAAAGGGGCAGGAAATCCACATTAAAAAAGGCAGACCGAAAAATCGATCTGCCTTTTTGTTCTCACATTTAAGAAGGGCGAACGTAGATTGGTACGGCACTACAGGGTTCTCCCCAGAAAATTCTTTTGGCATGAGGGGCCAGGTTCGCTGCAAGCACCAGGTAAGCCCAGGTCGGAATCGGCACTTTGTCGCAACCGGTGATGATCACCTTGGCGTCCTTATAATCGGTTTGCCAATCGATCGCAGCTACTTTTTCCCGAAAGATCTTTTCTCTTAGAATACCGCCTTCGAGAAAATCCATGATATCAAGTGTTTTGGTTTTCGGCGTTCTTACTTTTACTTCGCTCATCTGAATTCTCCTGATTTACGCCGAAAAGGACTGACCACAGCCACAAGTGCGTTCTGCATTGGGGTTGATCCATTCGAAACCGGAGCCATTCAGGCCATCGGTATAATCCAGTTCACTGCCGTTTAAGTACATGCCGCTGAAAACATCGACAAAAATTTTCACATCACCAAATTCCAGGACATTATCATTCGCCAACGGCGCTTCTTTAAATTCCATAAAATAACTCAGTCCGGAGCATCCGCCGGATTTAACCCCAACACGCAGACCGTATCCTTCTTTGCCCTCTACTTGTTGAAGCTTGCGAATTTGTTCAACTGCTTTATCGCTAATCTTCACATTAATTTCCATGCCAATCATGACAAACCCTCGTATTTATGTAAAATGCGTCTAATTCGTTTAATCTCAAGCTACAATTATAAATATATAGTATAGATTTCTGCCTGTAAAGGGAAATGAAACGAATTTCGTTAACAATTTTTTGATGTGTATTGGATTGTTTGGATACAAAATTTAGCGGAAAATTTGTGATACTGCCCCGGAGAGCGTATATTTTTTTCGCCACGGGGGAAGTCGCTCAGACAATATTCGCGATGGGGATCTGCAAAAAATATTTGCGATGTTAATGCGGCCTGAAAATATCGGGCCGCCGGAAGTCAATTTTTCGAAACCGAGAGGGATATGTCATGAGAAAGCTAATGATGCTTATTCAGGGGATTCTTCTATGCGCTTTAATGATCTTCGCTGGCTGGTATTATGACATGGACGGCGCGGAAAAACTGAATGTTTCTCTGAAAGATATTCCTGAATCTTCCGATGGAAAGATACTCAATGCTGCCTTCGTTTGCCTGGATGGCGTCTATAATTCCGAATTGATGGCTCCGTATGATATATTGCAACACACAATCTATCGGGATAAAAATAACTACATCAATTGCTTTATTGTTACGCCGGACTGCAAGCCGTTCGTCACCTCGGAAGGCATCACCATTACACCGCATTATTCGTTTGACAATGTACCTGCCACGGACATCCTGCTGATTCCCAGTACGGAAACCAGCATGAGCAGCGATCTGGAAAATCAGGCTTATATGGACTGGATTCGGAAAACCATCGATGAAGCCCGCTATATCGTTACGTTATGTGATGGCGCTTTCCCACTGGCTGCGACCGGCGCCTTAAACGGATTATCGGCGACAACTTTTCCCGGCGATCGCGATAGCCTGCAGGCCCGTTATGCCGGAATTGATGTTCGCTATGATGTCAATTTTGTGGTTGATGGGAAATTTATTACGTCCGTTGGCGGTGCCCTTAGCTATGAACCGGCCTTGTATCTGGTCGAAAAAATTTATTCCCGGAAGAACGCTGTTCGCACGGCACAAGGACTGGTGATCGACTGGCAGCTGGATCAAATTCCCCATTTGGTCGTAGGAAGGATGGAATAAATGAACCGTCGGAACGGTTTCAAGATTAACAGTCCCGGGATTTTCAGGAGTTATTATGTCCATCTTCTCAAAGATGTTTAATTTGCTGTTTTTATTCAATCTGTTTGTTCTGATTTCTGTGCTTTATTCAGGGTCGGAAGCGACTGATGCCCAGGCAATTATCGATCGGGCGATTGAAGCACATGGCGGGAAACATTACCTGGCCAGCCGAATCAATTTCGATTTCCGGGACCGTCATTATGTAAGCGAGCGTCGTGGGGGAGTTTACCATTATCAACGAATTTTCAGCGACAGCAGCGGCCGGGTGAACGATCATCTGACCAATGAGGGCTTTTTTCGGGAAGTGAATGATGAAAGAATCGATCTTGGTGAAGAATGGAAAAGTAAATATGCCAATTCAGTAAATTCCGTGATTTATTTTGCCTTGCTGCCCTATGCGTTAAACGACCCGGCCGTGCAGAAGCGATACCTCGGTGAGGGAACCATTGGTAATGAAAAATATCATGAAATTGAAGTCACTTTTCGCCAGGAAGATGGCGGCAAGGATTATGAAGATGTTTTTGTTTACTGGATTCACCAGAAAAAAAATACCATGGACTACCTGGCCTACGAATTTCACACGGACGGCGGTGGCACCCGCTTTCGGGCAGCGTTTAATCAACGGAAAGTGAATAATATCCTTTTTGCTGATTACCACAATTACAAAGGACCGCCACCGGGCGTTGATCTGGCCACCTTTGATACGCTTTTTCAGGCGGGGAATCTTAAAAAAGCCTCGGAAATCGTCCTGGAAAATGTTACTGTTACGCTCCTGAAAAACTAATTTTGAAAAATTGAGGCATTATGGCACGGAAAAATTCCAACCTGGTTTACTCGACGGAAAGCGGCCGGATGAATGAATCGCAAAAGCCGGGTAAGAAATCGAAAAAAAAGAAAAATACCGCAGCACCTCCGCAATTTAAACAGGATGGGGTGATACGCGTGCGCCGGGAAATGAAAGGGCGCGGCGGAAAAACAGTCACTGCCATCTACAACGCACCTTTCGAAGGCGCAGAATTGAAAGATTTTGCTCGCGGTCTGAAACAGCTTTGCGGCACCGGGGGAACGCTAAAGGATGGCGCCATCATCATCCAGGGCGACCACTGCGATAAAATCGTTGCCCATCTGCAAAAGGAAGGCTTTCCGGTAAAACGCGCCGGAGGTTGATGGCGCTTTGCGGAGGCAGAAAGCAAATCAAAATTTCTAAATTTAAAAAAGATTTATGACGAGGCCGGTCTAAAAAATGACCAGGAATGAAGCGATACCAGAGAGCATTAACCGGTGGCATATTGCTTTCGACCCATACGGGTTTACCGTGAAGAAGGGTTGGTTAGCAGAAGCGGAAAGAACCGAAGATATTCTCCAACTGCATCATGATAACAATGACAACCTGCTGATCGATGTCGGTTGGTATCATCGTATTTATGGCGCAAATGTTATTGTGAATAAGGATTGGCAAAATCCGCTTGAATTCCTCAAAACAATTTCACCGGAAGAAATCGAAAACGCCGTTTATCTCTGGATCGCAAAATATGCAAACGGTGTTGACGAGTCTGATCAGTAAATTACTAGATACACACAGTTTTAAGGTGATTACAAGCGTTGCACAACTTAGAGGAAAATGATGCCTTTTATTCCACTAAAGTCGATCGAAGAGAAAGAATTGTTACCCGGATTTCGGGTTAAATTTATCCACACCGAACAAATGACATTTGCTTATTGGGATATCGCCGCAGGCAGCGAATTACCGTCCCATTCCCATTATCATGAGCAGGTAGCCAATGTGCTGGCAGGTGAAT
>JAUIFT010000137.1 GCA_030430345.1 Calditrichia bacterium
GCAGGGTTTTTGTGCCGTGCCAGGGTTTCAGGCTACCGACAAATCCGATCACGGTTTTATTGCCCAGGTTATATTTCTCCCGCACATCCTCATCATCCTCAGACAGGGTAAAGCGCCAGGGATCCACCCCATTGGGCAATACAGTCACCCGCTCATCCGGCACCCCATTGGTTACCAGGAAAGATTTGAGTTCATCGGAAACCACCATGGCCCGATCGGTCTCCCGGTAAATTTGCAGCTCCATATCCCGGGCCATATCTTTCATTTCCAGGCCGCGCATTTTTTCCTGCTCATACGCCAGCGGTGCATTTACTTCCAAAATGTGGGGAATACCCAGCTCGCGGGCAAGAAGGATACCAGCCCGGCTGAAGAGCGTGTAGCGTTCATAAATAAAATCGATACGCCGCGCTTTTAAATCTTCCAGAATAGTATCTTTCAGGGAAAGGTTGTAAAGCAGGTTACGCACTTCCTGACGCAGGCGGGAATCCTGGCCAAAAAACAAGTCCAATCGTTTTAATTCGCGGGTAAACTGCAGATGTTCCGGGGCTGGCGGTACGGAAAGGCAGGTCAGTCGCTGCTGTTCACTGGCGCTTAACCAGTTTAATTCCAGCGGAGGTTCGACCTCCTGCAAGGCGCCTCCTTCTCCCATATTGCTTGTGCCTGGTGCGCCTTTCCCGCTATTCATCGCTGGTGATATTATTCGTACGGAGTGGCCGGCCCGGCACATCGCCGCGACCATTTCCCGAACATGGATAGATGCGCCTTTAAACCCAAAAACCGGCACGCCAAAATCGGTACATATATAAGCAATATTCATTTCCGGAATTCCCTATCTGATAATATTTAATATCCAATGTCCAATACTCAATTTCCAATGTCGAAGTTTATTGTTGCGTATTTTAGGCTTTTACTTCGACATTGGAAATTCTTTATTCTACATTGGATATTGAAAAGTAAATTTTCTCAACAAACAATTGATATTAATGATTTTACAAAAGCTCTTGCAGTTATTTTTTCGTAAGCATCTCCAGCCAGCCATTCAATACGTCCTTGCCTACCAATTCCATCCGCTGAATCGCCAGCAGATCATAATTTTTGACAGAGGAATACATTTTTGACAAGAAGAATGCCAGCGCGTACCAGGCCAGGCGACGCTTATCCATTTCCCAGTCTACCTGAGCATGGTAGGCATCATAGAAAACTTTTGCGGTCTTTGCAAGCACTTCCCGATCGGTTCCCTGGGTAATTTCCAAATATTGCAGCGAGGCGATAAATTCCGCGACATCATACATGGGATCGCCCAGGGCAATAGCGTCGAAATCGACGATGGCCAGATCTTTTCCCTCCACCAACATCTGCTCGATACGGCAGGCGCCGTGCACCGGCATTACTTTTGGCAGGCTTGCTGACAAGGTTTTTTCCAAAGCCGTCAGTTTCTCCAGCACTTTTGCGACAATCTCTTTGTACTGCGGCAGAAAATAAGTGAGCTTGGCGCCATCTTCCAGGGAGCCATCCAACACGGTTCGCAGCGGCACGCCATCCGGCAGCCCTTCGATGCGGCTCTTATGAAACTCCGCCAGCATATTAGCGATATCGGAAAATAAAGTTTCTGCCGGATAATCCTCAAAGACATCGATGATCGCTTTCCCGCCCCAGTCCGCCTGCCAGACGGTTTCATAGCCATCAAGATACATCAGCTGATGGGGAATATTTACCGGGGAATTTTGCATCGCCAGTTGTTCACAGGTAATATTCAGCAAATCGTAATAGGTCCGGTTCACCGATTTTTTCGATATTTTGCAATAATAGGTAAGGTTGCGTGTCTCCCCGTCCTGGTTTTCCAAAACCAGATGATGGCGCAATACACAGCGCTTTCCGGGCATGTGTTTGACGCGATCAAAGGAGAACTGCTTACAACGCCAATATCCCGGCGCACAATGAAAGGCCGAATCGACGGAGCGGAAGACCTGAATATTTTCTTCCGCTAATTTTCCGATAACATTAAAGTCGGTCATTTGCGGCAGGCTTTCCAGTAAAGGGTCAGCCGGAAAGAGCCATAGGAGCATATCAAATTGTTCCCAGGGAGTAATCGCCTTCATCGGGGCGAGGAACGACTGCCCGGGATGATAACCGGCAACATCCATGTTGGTTTTTTTCTGCAGCTTTCGCAATCCACCGGGTCGGGTCATTTTTGCGTAAATCCATTCTTCCGCTTTTTCCCCGGAAGTGTGCTGAAAATATAAGCGGTATAAAATGCCCATGGTTTTCATCGGGCGATAGTATACTTTTTCGATGGCAGTATCCGTTACCTGCCAGTTTTCATCGATCCCGTTTTGCCGGAAAAACTCGCTAAAATGCCCGGCCATCGCTTCGGTATCCATCACGGTAATCAAGTGCGGCAGCGTAGGATCTTCAATTAAACTGATGTCCTGCTTCCATAATGACTCTATCATTTATAACTCCATTAAAAAAAGAAATGCCTGTGATCTTGAATACTCATCAAGTCCCCATCCTTAGGCACTTAAAGTTGTCTCTAAAATACAAATTATCTCTCAGTCATCAGGCGGCTGGCAGAAGGAACTGGCGGGTTAAAGCCAGCAGCCCGTCGACATCATCTCTTAACGTTCGTTTTACTGCCCGGTTTAACTCGCTGATCACCAAATGGCTGGCCGCATACCAGTCAATTCTGCGCTGGGGCAGCGGGTGCGTCGCCGCGGCATTATACGCTTCACAGAATGCCGTCGCGGTTTGCCGGGCAATCTCCGCACTGATTTTTCCGGAAACCTGCATGCGATAGAGGCGAGCCAGGAATCGGCCTAAATCATACCCGGGATCTCCTATCGTTACCCCGTCGAAATCGACAATTGAAATTCTCTCATCACTAAGAAAAATATGGCTAAACTTAAAGGATGCATGCACGAGGGTATTCGGTTGGAGCGGCAGCATCGCGGCTTCGTCCAGCAACTGTGCGACCAGTTGATCACCGGTATCTCCATAGGCGGGTAGCCCTTTGCGAATCGTGCCGGCGGTTTTCTTTAATCCGGCGATCTGTGCATCGATGGATAAGGTTACTGGTAAATCCATTTCCACCTGGTGTAAGGCTGCCAGCTGCCGGCCGATTTCTTTCGCCAGCGCCGGAAAACGTGGTGCCATATCCGCGGATTTCGCCAGTGAACGGCCGGAAAGCATTTCTTTCCAGACAATCACGCGCTCCCGGTCAAAGCTGTATGGCTCGCTCATAAAAAAACCACCGGCCTGGCGCTGCGGGCTATCCCACAATCCTTTGTGGATGGCATAGGCCCTCGGGCCTTCTTTTTCCTGATAAGCCTTTCCGAAAATCACTTTTTCCGCCGCAAGGTCTTTTCCGGAAACGGTATATCCATAACAGCATCGTTTACCAGGGACGTGCTTTTTCAAAAGCGCCGTCAATTTTTCCGGTGCTGCAGCCAACCCAAAATCACCGGGGTTTGTCTGCATGGCAGCCAGCACCTCCGCTGCTTGCGACATAAATGAGATACCGGGAATATTGGGATCATTGGGAAAAGCTAACAGCACCAGTTCCCATTCCGGGATCATCAGTAATGCTTCTCCAAAAACAGGTTTGCTAAGCGATTCGCGATTAAATGCTTCGAAAGCCTCCGGCGCTTTTCCAGGATGTATCCGGCCAAAATAGAGCTGCTTACCAAATATCTCCCCACTGGTTTCTGCAATTGTTGCTTCAATAAGCACCCGGCATTCTTTGCCCGGACGGTAATAGACGCGTTTTGCATAGCAGGATGAGATACTCAAGCCACTACTATCGCGAGCATACTTTTCGAGCTTTTCCTGCAGCAGCAATTTGTCGCGTATATCCGCCAACTGCGGGTATTCCTGAAAAGCAGAAATATCCTGATGCTTACCCATTATCTTTTCCTTGCAATTTATTGATTATCATCCCTGTAAAAACAAATGTTTGCATCTCGTAAATTACCGCTGGCTTTGCTAAGGTACAAATGGCATAACAAAATTTCCCCGTTTGTCCTCAATGCATACTCCGGTAATGTCAAGCAGAGCGCAGTTTAATGCGAGCGGCCTTTACGAGTACGCAAACACTGTTTTTCCTCTCAGGCAATTTTCTTGCTGTATTGCAAATCGTATAATTCCTGGTAGTGCCGGCAATTCTCCTTCCCGGAGTTTTGTCAGGTCTTCCAACAAACTTATTCTTCACCTTCAAGCATCGCCAGGCTTTTTTCTATCAGCCGGCGAATATCTTCCAGGCAATCCTCTTCACGATGTTTCCGGAAATGAATCATCGCCCGGCGAAAATAGGCGAAAGATTTATATACCGGTAGTCCGGAAAGCATTCGCGGTGTCTCTATGGTCAAATAGCTATCCAGGAAATCGCGGGAATACGCCGCGGCATTTTCCGGAAAGTGTGTTTGTATAACGATTAAAAAGTTTCCCAAATCCAGCGCAGGATGCGCAAGGCAGAGGCCGTCAAAATCGATAAAAGCGGCGGATTTCTCCTTGATAAATATTTGTTTCAGGTTTAAGTCGCCATGCACCGTTGTCAGCGGTGCGCCGATCATCCGTTCATCTTCAAAAAATGCCTGTAATAGGGTATCTACTGGCGATGCCAGTTCCGGAAAACGGGATACCAATGCCTGGGGACCGGGACGGCAAAATTTATTAAGATGGACATCCATCATGCGGGTTTCGTTGATGTCCAGCTTTTGTTTGTGCAGCTTGGCCAGGTTTTCCCCGACCAGCTTCATTCCGCGCCGCAGCTCATCCGCATCCTCAATATCCGCCATTAAGCGACCGGAAACGATGGACTGCAGAATCATCCCCGCTTCCGGGATATATGCCAACGGACGCGGCATTCCCAGGGGCGATTGCACGTCAGGATTATCCGTAACCGCCTGCCAGAGCTTGAGCATGTTTTCGAAGCGGGCCGCGCCGCGATTCTGCCGGTAAACTTTGCCAATCACCGCAAAGTCGCCATCATTGGAAGTATAGCGAAGCACGCAGTGTTTTCCGGGTTTATGCTTGAGAATTTCGCATTTTAAACCATCGGCAGAAAACGGCGATTCTCCGGAAAAGATACCGGAGAATCGTTCGCTCATAAAATTTATATCAAGCGCCTTTTTAAGCTCAGGCAGTTTTCGGTCGTCCATGATAACGTTAAATTCCTTCTATTACCGTCCTCTCACTTACCTGCACTGTAAAACCGTTGATCCGAAACTGCTGTTTGCTTTGATCAATTTGCTCTACATTTCCCTTTAACTTGCCAACATCGTAGTTGAACGATTCTTTCATCTTTAGTAAATGCGGTTCCAGACCTTTATTACTGGAATAAGCCCCTTTTACCTTGATGATCGCTTCCGGCTGTAAATCTTCGAATTTTGCTTCTGTTCGAAGCAGGTTCTTAACCGTTACTTCGTCGCTCACGTGAAATTCCCGGTTAAAAATCCGAATCGTTTTCTTTTCGTAATCGATATCTTCAATCCGGCCGATCACTGAAGAATATTCGTCCGACACCCGATTGGATACTTCCAGGGCGAGGAATTGCCCCTTCTCATCAAGATGGCCTTCCACTTTTACCTGCTGGCCAACCTTCAGATTGCTGAATAGAATCGTTTCGTTCATAAATACCTCCTGCAAATATTTTATAGATACGACTTCCGGCAGATTTCACCCGCGTTAACCTGACCCGTCAGATCAGGATGCCAGAATCATCGCCCGTTTGCTAACAACCACCGGTACGCCATTAACCCGCATCGTTCTTTCCTGGGGATTAATCGCTTCGATTTTTCCTTTTAATTTTTCAATATTAAAATCCCGGGTTTTTTTCATCTTCACCTGTTGCGCCGCAAATCCTTCCACCGGGATATATTTCCCTTTCAGCACCACCATCGTATTCTTTTCCAAACTCTCGAAACCAACCGGATTTTGATTGAGATCCCGGATGTCACTGCCACCGTTAATCCGGAAATCCTGATTCATAATTTTCAAACTATGGGTTTGGGAATTGACATCTCTTATTATTCCCACCACCACATCGTCATCCCCGATATTCCGGGAAATTACTTCCAGTGCGGTAAAGCGATTCTCCGCATCATATACCCCCTGAAGCTTCACTTGCTGTCCAATCTTCAGGCTTTTTAATTCGATTAGATCGTCCATTCAAGATTCCCTGACCCCGCAATCCCGTGGGTCATATTTTTCTGGCTAAAGCCATATTTTCAGTTGATTGGCGATGTGCAGCCTGTTTAACCTAAAGGTCATTTAAGTTTTACACTGACGACCTCTCCTCTGAAGCCACATTCATCAACCGCCAACATTACTATTTTTCGCTGCTACAACAACATGCTTTTCTATTATTCTGATGTGTATTCTTCTCCGTAACCGCTAAAAACACCATGTTCGCTCTCGTTAATCCGTATTCGTTTCCGTACTCTGCAACCGCGTTCGCTATTACTCTCATTTTCGTTTCCGTATGCACTTCCCGAAGGTTAAAGCAGGGAACTACACATCCACACAATCGAACTGAAAATTTCCGGCGCCTTAACTAGCGATGCGCATACCGCCAATCGCTTCAGCGCCTTTTTCAATCATTTTAATCGCTTTTGCCTCCCAGCCCGGTTCCTGCAGCCGTAGGCATTTACAGGCGCGGCGCAAATGCGTTAATCCTTCATACATCGGAATACGGTCGGCAATCGCCGGATCCATAAACTTGAAGTATTCATCAAGAAATGCATTGATAAAATCATACATCTCAATATTACGCCGTGCCTTCCCTTTCAGGAAAACGAGCAGATTTCCGAGGTCGGAAGCGGGATCCCCATAACTCAATGTATCGAAGTCCAACACCCAGGTCCGGTCATCACTGACATGCACCTGGCCGAGGTGGAAATCGCCATGCAACACCGCCGGACGGATATTATCGTATGCCGCTTCCAACGCGTAGGCGC
>JAUIFT010000138.1 GCA_030430345.1 Calditrichia bacterium
CCGTTGAATATCTTCGATTCGCTGCCGCGCTTCCGGAGCATTTTCACTATTCGGGTGCTGCCCGACATAATCCCGGTAGAGGCTCCAGGCATCTTCATATTTACCATCTTCGTAGAATGCTTCTGCTTTTGCATACAGCGCTTTCCGGGCGTATTCCGGATAAACATCGTTGAGAATGATTGTCGCCACGCCGCCGCAGGTAAGCAAGAGGACCGCTGCAAATGCCCAGGAAAATTTCCGGGGATTTTTCTTATTAGCTGCCGCCTGCATCTCTGGTCTCTGCCCTGTTGGTGGCGTCGGGATCGTTGCCGTCACCGGGTTCCTGGCGGTATTGGCTTTGCGGGCAGCCTGTACTTTCGCCGCTTCTTTCCGCGCGGAATCTCTTAACTGCCGTGCGGCCAGGTGATCCGTCCATTCTTTTTCAATCAGCTTTTTCAGCTTCATCCAATAAATAGAGAAGATGTTCGGTTTTTCTGAGGCTTTTTTCGCTTTTGAGGATTTCTTCGCTTGTTTAACTTCTGGCCGGGGTGCTGCCTGTGCTGCCGGTTGCGGCGCCGCGCTCGTTTTCGGCTGCTCCCAGGGGGCATGGACATCATCGTCATCCAGGTCGACCGACTGAAAAGGTGAATCCGTATTGGTGTTGTTTTCTTCGATGTAATGGAAGCTATCTTCCCGGGGCGGAGCTTCTTGCTGATAATTCGCTGCAGCCGGCGCTTCCCAGGCACCATCCGGTGCTGTTCTCACTGGTTCTTCAACAAATCCGCGGGGCAATGGCAAGGCGCGGTCCTCATCTACAAAATCTTGTTGACCACCGCCGGCTGTGGCAGCTGGCGCTGCGGCTGTGGCCGGCTTGGTGATAACCACGGGATCTACACCGTGCATGGAGCAAATTTTCGAGCGCAAATAGCGTTTACAGCGCCGGCAATAATATTTACTGGCCGGGGATTCCTGATCGTTTAATGCATTATGACCGCAATTTGGGCAGTGGCCGCGGCCGTCTCCGAGATACTCTGAACATTGTGGACAGAACATAACAACCTCTCTTGGTGTATTATGTTAACAGCTAAAGTTATCTAAAAATTCAATTCGTTTCTGGCGAATAGATGGTCCCGTCCGCAGGCAATCCTGCAAAAGCGGCACCGGATAGAAAATGGGAGTTATGAAAAGGCGGATATTTTGGTGAGGCATCCACATCCTGTGAAAATTTCCCATACGTTTTCCAAAGAGCCGGCCAATCCATTGAGGGTAAAGCGACTGCCTGTAATGGACTGACCGTGTTCACAATCTTCTATTGCAAAGAGTGTGCCTGAATTGAAAGCCCTGTCAATACTGGCGTGAGGAATAGTGGCTGCCGTTCCAGCTTGCAATTTTTGCACATTCTTAGAAAATAGCGTTGTCTTTTATTAGGGAATAAGTGATGTGGGTGTTGTTGTTCGTTGTTCGTTGTTCGTTGTTCGTTGTTCGTTGTTCGTTGTTCGTTGTTCGTTGTTCGTTGTTCGTTGTTCGTTGTAATTTGTTGTTTCTGCTGTTTAAAATGGCACTTTTACTTTCCAAAATCTCATTCCGCCAATTTCATCAATGTACTTGAGGCTGGTTTTGCGTAAATCTAGTCGGGAAAACACTTTCGGTTTTCAGATCCGGGTTCTTTTGTGTAAATTAATGACTAATCGATATGATTGGCGCCTTTTCACAATACAAAACAGGTCTTTTTCATGGATAGTTTCTGGGGCAATATTTTTCGTCAGAAGGACGAGGAAGCGGAGGGCATTCGCAATATCCTGAAGAAAATTCCCATTTTTGAGGGATTACGCCGGAAAGAACTGGCAGCGGTAGAACGAATTCTTTACCGGCGGGAATACAAGGCCGGAGAAATTGTATTAAATCAGGGTGATCCTGCTGCAGGCATGTATATCATCGAAAAGGGAAAAGTGCAGGTTGTTTTTGAGCCGACCCAACAGGTAATTGCCGAGTTATATGATGGCGATTTTTTCGGGGAACTGGCCTTAATGGACGAATCCCCGCGCTCGGCAACGGTGGTCGCCCGCCTGGATTGCAAGATGCTTGGCTTCTTCCAATCCGATTTATTGGACCTGATCGAAAGGAATCCACGCCTGGGCGTTAAAATTGTGATGCGTCTGCTCAGTGTTATCGGAGAACGCTTGAAAAAGTCCAATGACCAGGTTCAGGCATTGCAGATTAAACTTTACAACATGAAGCAACGACGAAAAACTCCGACAGGTGGCGAGTAATGGAAGCGACCATCCGCCGTTGGGTAAAAAGTCTGATTATTTTTGCTGTTCTGCTGGGGCTGCTCTATTTTCTGATCGCGATCGGAGATCTCGTAAAATTAATGATAATCTCCGCCATCCTCGCATACGTCCTCGATCCGCTGGTAACTATGATCGAAGCAAATGGCCTCAATCGCACACCGGCCACCGCGATTCTTTTTTTTGTAATGACATTGATTTTTACGTTAATAATGATCTTGCTGTTGCCAGTGATCAGCTCGGAGATTCTTAGCATCAGCAGAAGTATCGATCCGGAAAAAGCCCAGGCGGCATTTGCTCAACTGGAATCATTTCTTGCCGGTTTTACAACTTTTATCGGCATGCCCGATCTTAACCTGACCACCACGCTGGTCGACATGGTCGTACAGTACGGAAATGATATTTTCGGTAATTTACTCAGCGTCGTCTCCCTTTTCACCAACCTGGTGCTTATTCCCTTTATCGCATTCTTCCTGCTAAAGGACGGCCGCACCATCAAGAAATACCTGGTAAGCCTGGTCCCCAACCGCTATTTCGAGTTAACCTGCAATCTTCTCTATAAAATGGATATTCAGCTGGGTAATTATATACGCGGACAAGTAATTGACGCCTCGATCATTGGCTTACTTTCGATATTAGCACTCAGTTTACTGCAGGTGCAGAATGCAATATTAATTGGCACTGTCGCTGGCATTGCCAACGTCATCCCCTATATCGGGCCAATTTGCGGGGCGGTAATCGCTATTGTTCTCTCTTTACTGGAGACCGGAGATATGGCCCTGGTGCTCTATATCGCCATTGCCTTCATTATTGTGCAACTTCTTGACAATGTTGTCGTTCAGCCAACAGTGGTCGCTAAAAATGTAAACTTACCTCCGCTGGTTGTATTGCTGGTTGTTATTATCGGCGGTAAATTTTTTGGTATTCTCGGCATGCTTTTATCCGTGCCGCTGACGGCCGTTTTAAAAGTTTTTTTAGTAGAGGGTTATACTACCTACAAACAGTATAATTTTTCTTAAGCAGTGTTGAAAAGATTCAGCAAAAGGGCTTGTTTATTTCCCAGAAAATGCTCTTATTTCTAATACTTTATCATTAAAAACTGAGATGGTACACGGAGGAGTCACCAGAAATGCATCCTGATCATGAGGAACTCGTTATCCCCAGCGATTTTAAGCACTTGGGCAAAGTGGAAAAGTTTATTGCCTCTTTTTGCAAGAAAGCAAAGCTCACCGAAGATCAAAGCGACAACATGGCTATTGCTGTTACCGAGTTGGTCAACAACGGCATTATCCATGCGCACAAGGAAGATGCATCGAAAAATGTCACTATACATGTGCAGTACGAAGAAGACCGCATCATCGTATCCGTTCAGGATGAAGGGGAAGGATTTGATCCGAAAGATATCGCCAACCCCACAGACCCGCAGAATCTCTGGAAACAAAGCGGGCGGGGCGTTTTTCTGGTCAAGAATCTTATTGATGAAGTCGAAATTGAATCAACAGCAAAAGGCACAAAGGTTACCTTAACAGAATATATTCCGTAAAAGTTGACCTCTATCATTCTTTTTCTTCCCTCAACTGCTATTATTTGCACCAGGTAAATTATTTTTTATTGGAATTTTTTTTCCGAAAGGCTTAAATTATCAAGCTTTGGGAAAATGGAACTCCCAAAAGGCTAAAGCGTTCTGCATCGCTGGCAGGATGTTAATTTTTGATAGAGATAATCAGTTATTTGGCATGTGATTTTCCATAAAATATCCCGGGGATACTCTTATTAAAAGATCATCTGTTCAGAGAAACACCTTTACCAAAAACACATTTTTACCCGCAGTACTGTTAGTTTTAATTCTGTCACTTCCATATTCGATCGCATATTCTGAAACTTCCGATTCTACGCTGACACTTTTATCATCCGGGGACACGATGCTTGGCTCCTGGGCGGAAACAGTGATGATCGACAGCGGGTATGGCTATCCTTTTGGCTATATTCAGGAATATATCGAAGGCGCGGATATTTTTTTCACGAATCTGGAAGCCCCTTTTGGTACCGGCGGCACCCCGTTTGAAAAGAAGTTCAACTTTCGGGTAAAACCGGATTTGGTGAAAGTGCTGCTTGCCGGAGGCATCAACCTTGTAAGCCTGGCGAATAACCACACTATGGATTATGGGCCGGAATGCCTTCAACAAACATTGGAAATTTTAACAGAAAACAACATTGCTTTTGCCGGCGCCGGGTTGGATCTCGCAACTGCCCGGAAAGCGGCACAAATGACGGTCAATGGAATGTCCGTCGGCTTTTTATCCTACAGCATGACTTTTCCGGAAGAATTTTGGGCCAGCGACACTAGCGGCGGAACTTGCTTTCCGTACGAGGAGTACGTTTTTAGTGATGTACGCGCTGCCAGCGATAGTAACGACTTTCTCATTGTTTCCTGCCATTGGGGACAGGAACTTCGGGAGACTCCGAAGCCGTATCAGACCAAGATGGCGCACCGCCTGATCGACAATGGTGCAGACATTATTCTTGGTCATCATCCTCACATCGTGCAGGGAATTGAGATTTACAAAGGGAAGCCGATTATTTATTCTTTGGGCAACTTTATCTTTGGATCTTACAGTGAAAATGCCCGGGATAGCTTTCTGGCGAAATTTAAGTTAAGAAAAAATAAAAAAATTGTGACTCAAATACTACCGATAAGCGTCTATAATAAAGTAGTCGAGTTTCGACCGGTGCCATTGAAAGGTACTGCCCGGACGGCATTGTTCGATCATGTCCGCCGTTTATCCTCGGAACTGAATGCCGATTCGCTCGGTATCAGTAACGATGGATTTGTAAAGTTAATAAAATCATAGCAATTATAAATCTATAAATAGCACACAGAAGGGATCTGAATACATGGCAAGAGGATCTGTAAGTCGTGCAAGCCAATCACTCGATAAATATCTCCAGGAAATCGGAGAGGTGCCTTTATTAACGCCGGCTGAAGAAATTGAACTGGCGCAGCGCATTAAACAGAATGACCAGGATGCATTGGAGAAACTGACCAAAGCAAACCTGCGTTTTGTCGTCAGCGTTGCAAAGCAGTATCAGAACCAGGGACTTTCTCTAGGCGATCTGATTAATGAAGGTAATCTGGGATTGATTAAAGCAGCGAAACGATTTGATGAAACCCGCGGGTTTAAGTTTATCTCTTATGCAGTTTGGTGGATTCGTCAGTCAATTTTGCAGGCTTTAGCGGAGCAGTCTCGTGTTGTCCGTCTGCCCCTGAACCGCGTTGGCGCGCTCAATAAAATTGGAAAAGCATACTCCGCCCTGGAGCAGGAGTTTGAAAGAGAGCCGAGCGCCAGCGAAATCGCGGAGCAGTTAGAGATGACTGATTTCGAGGTTGCCGATACCCTGAAGATTTCCGGACGGCATTTATCGATGGATGCCCCTTTCAGCAACAGCGAAGACAATCGTTTGCTGGACGTTATACAGAATGACCACCAACCGCCCCCGGATTCCGACTTGATGAGTGAATCTCTGAAGATCGAGATCGAACGTGCTTTAGCAACACTCACCAAGCGGGAAGCGGAAGTTGTTCGTTTGTATTTCGGTTTGGGACAAGAGCATCCCTTAACCCTGGAAGAGATCGGAGAACGCTTTAACCTGACCCGCGAAAGGGTACGACAAATTAAAGAAAAAGCGATTCGCCGTTTACGCCACGCTTCCAGAAGCCGCACATTGCGCGCTTTCCTGGGATAAGCACTACCCACGACGACATTATTTTTTTACATAAAAAAGCCCGGAATTTCCGGGCTTTTTCTTTTATCCGATTTATCGGACTCCGATTTCTACTCCCGGGATTCATCCCGGGGCTTTTCAAAATCACTCCGCGCTACCCACCCCAAACAAATGCCGATCCCAAAACGCCTCCTGCATCTGAAAATAATGACGGCGATCGGCGGGACTGCGAATGCCATGACCCTGATCGGGATAGATCATCAATTGAAACTGCTTACCGGCATCGATCAATGCATCGACCATTTCGATGGCATTTTGCACATGGACATTATCATCGGCATCACCATGTATCAAGAGCAATTCACCGGATAAATTTGCTGCAGAGTTGGTTGGTGCACTGGTTTTATAGCCTTTCGGATTCTCCGCCGGCAATCCCATATAACGCTCCGTGTAAGCCGTATCATAAAAGCGCCAGTCAGTGACCGCAGAGACCGCGATACCGGCACAGAATGCATCAGAATTGGTCATTGCATACAGAGTCATGTAACCTCCATAGCTACCGCCGGTAATGGCAATACGATCCCCGTCGACATAGGGCAGGCTTTTTAAATAGGCGACACCGCGCAGCTGATCTTCCAGTTCGATCGCCCCCATATTTTTGTGCACCGGCGTTTCCCAATGATGCCCGCGTCCGGCGGCACCACGGTTATCCATTCGGAAGATCAGGCAACCTTTTTGTGCCAGGTAATGATTCCAGTAGCCCCGGCCAGCGGAATTACGCACGGTCTGCGCATGGGGACCGCCATAGACCGCGACAATCACCGGATATTTTTTATTGGGATTAAAGTCCGCCGGTTTGGTTATGGAGGCATAATATTCAAGATCATTGTCGCCGGTAAAAGTGAAAAGCTCGGTTGTGGGGAGGTCGAAGTTTTCCCGGATGCTGG
>JAUIFT010000139.1 GCA_030430345.1 Calditrichia bacterium
ACATACCCTGAATGCACCGGTAGAAGCCGTGTGGAATATGTTAATGGACCCGGATATTCTTGCGAAAGCAACCCCGGGTGTTAAGCATCTGGAAGCGCTGGCAGAAGGGCATTACAAAGCGGCATCCCAGGTGAAAATGGGACCGGTAAACGGATTGTTCGACGGCGAAATGTTTGTGCTGGATAAGCTTCCGCCAAACAGCTTTACCCTGAAAATGACCATGAAGGGGAAAATTGGCAATGTCGATGCATCCGGTCAGATGGCACTGAATGCGCTGGATAATGACCAGACGGAAGTGGTTTTTTCCGGCAGCGCTCAACTGAGCGGCACCATCGCCCGCACCGGGCAACGAGTATTGAACGGCGTTGCGAAAACCATGACGAAGCAGTTCTTCAAGTCACTGGAAAAAGAGATTAAGGCGCTGCAAGCGGATGACACTAGTGAAAAAGGACAGTTCTTTAAACAGTGGTTTAAAAAATAGGCGCTTTATTGAAATTCGGTGTTATTTTTTAAGTTCAGCCTTAACTAATGATCTCGTACAACATGGCTCCGCTTCGCCAATGGTTCCGTTCGCTGTAGATTTCAGTCTTTTAACCATCAGCGGCCAGCGGGAGCGTAACAATTAGCGAAGCCCTAAGGGGGAGCCGGAGCCATATCACACGAAAATGTTGATACCAGATGAATTTTGTCCATCCACCAAGGTTTATTAACTCATCTAATCTAGTCTCCAAATTCTAAAAACCATTTCATTTTATTCGTGTAGTTGCCTATCTTCCCGCTTTTAAAAAAGAAAAAGCACTGCTTGATTTATAGGTTGTGAATTTGATAACTTTTTACCTTGAAAACTGGAATGGCTGAGCTGCTTAAGCGGGAGAAAACATCATGAAATATACAGACAAAGAACTGAATGCCTCGAATGCCTTTTCGCCGCGCCATATCGGCCCGGATGATGCCGAAACCCGGAAGATGCTTGATGCGGTCGGTTGTGACTCGATGGATCAGCTGATGGCGGAAACGATTCCAGCCCATATCCGTATGGACGTGGCGCTGGATATGAAAGCCGGTATAGGCGAGCAGGAGTTTCTGGATGGCCTGACAAATATCGCGGCAAAGAACAAACTTTTTAAATCCTATATCGGTTTGGGCTATTATGATTGTATTGTTCCCGGCGTTATTTTACGGAACGTTTTTGAAAACCCCGGCTGGTATACCGCTTATACGCCCTACCAGGCAGAAATCGCCCAGGGCCGCCTGGAAGCGTTGCTTAACTTCCAAACGGTGGTTTCCGATCTGACCGCGATGGATATTGCCAACGCTTCTTTACTGGACGAAGGCACCGCCGCCGCGGAAGCGATGGTAATGTTGCATCGTTCCCGCACTCGTATCGCCAAGAAAAATGACGCCAACACTTTCTTCGTTTCCGGCAAATGTTTACCGCAAACGATTGATGTGTTGAAAACCCGTTCCGCCCCGCTCGGCATTGAGCTGCGGATTGGAGATTGGCAAACCAGCGCTATTGATGAAGAGATATTTGGTGTTCTGCTGCAGTATCCGGATGTCGATGGCGCCATCAACGATTATACAGCCTTTATTGAAAAAGCACACGAAGCCGGCGCGTTGGTTGCTGTTGCGGCCGATTTACTGAGCCTGACACTGTTAACGCCGCCAGGAGAAATGGGCGCGGATGTTGTTGTTGGTTCCGCGCAGCGCTTTGGCGTGCCGATGGGCTACGGCGGACCGCATGCCGCGTTTTTTGCTACCCGGGAAGATTTTAAAAGGCAGGTGCCAGGCAGAATTATCGGGGTTTCCCAGGACCGCAATGGCAATAATGGCTACCGCATGGCGCTGCAGACCCGCGAGCAGCACATTCGCCGGGAAAAAGCCACCTCTAATATTTGTACCGCCCAAACGCTGTTAGCGAATATGGCCAGCATGTATGCCGTTTATCATGGCGCAGAAGGTCTAAAAACCATTGCGACCCGGGTGCATGTGTACAGCGCGATTTTAGCGGAAGAATTAGCTCAACTGGGTTGTCGGCAGAACAACGCCTACTTTTTCGATACGTTAAATATTTCCCTGCCGGCAGGTGTTTCCGCCGGTGATCTGCATAATGCTGCCCGGGAGAACGAAATGAACTTCCGGGAAATCGATGCGGCAACCGTTGGTATTTCTCTCGATGAAACAACCACGGCCAACGACCTTGATGATATCATTGGGGTATTTGCGAAATTCCTCGGTAAAAGCAGTAACGCAGTAGTGATTGATAAATACGACATCCCCGCTTATCCGGCAAACCTGACGCGGAGTAGCGAGTATCTTACTCACCCGGTATTCAGTGCCTATCGGACTGAAACGGAAATGCTCCGCTATATCAAGAGCCTGGAAAATAAAGACCTCTCCTTAACGCACTCCATGATCCCGCTGGGGTCCTGCACGATGAAACTGAATGCAAGCACCGAGCTGGTCCCGGTCAGCTGGCCGGCGTTTAGCAGTTTGCATCCGTTTGTTCCGGAAGACCAGGTGGCAGGTTATCAGCAAATCTTTGATGAGTTGGAAGCGCAACTCTGCCAGTTGACGGGATTTGCGGCAGTATCGTTGCAGCCAAATTCCGGCGCGCAGGGCGAATATGCCGGTATGCTGGTGATTAAGCAATATCATGAAGATCGCGGTGAGGGCCACCGGAATATCGCCCTGATTCCTTCCTCGGCGCACGGCACGAATCCCGCCAGTGCCATTATGGCCGGGATGAAAGTGGTCGTGGTAAAGTGCGATGATTTGGGGAATATTGATCTGGAAGACTTACGCGCGAAGGCGGCGGAGCATAAAGACGATCTCGCCGCTTTAATGGTTACTTATCCATCCACGCATGGGGTTTTCGAAGAGGGTATCCGGGAAATTTGCAAGATTGTTCACGCGAATGGCGGACAGGTTTACATGGACGGAGCAAATATGAATGCCCAGGTTGGTTTGACCAGTCCGGCGTTGATTGGCGCGGATGTCTGCCATCTGAACCTGCACAAAACATTCAGTATTCCCCATGGCGGCGGCGGGCCGGGAATGGGGCCGATCGGGGTTGCCAAACACCTCGCGCCTTATCTACCCGGACATGTCTTCGGCAAGAATCCGCACAAAAAGAATATCGCAGCGATCTCCGCGGCCCGTTACGGCAGTGCGAGCATCTTGCTGATATCTTATGCGTACATAAAAATGCTCGGTGGGGACGGCTTAACTGATGCTACCCGCTATGCGATTCTAAATGCCAATTATATTAAATCCCGTTTGGAAGGATATTATCCGGTGCTCTATACCGGCACGAAGGGACGCAATGCCCACGAAATGATCTTTGATTGCCGCCCGTTTAAGCAGTCGGCCAATATCGAAGTGGAAGATATTGCCAAGCGATTAATGGACTATGGCTTTCACGCTCCGACGGTCTCCTTCCCCGTGGCCGGCACAATTATGGTGGAGCCGACGGAAAGTGAGTCGCTGGAAGAACTCGACCGCTTTTGCGAAGCAATGGTTGCGATTTATAATGAAATTCAGGAGATTGCCAGCGGCATTGCCGATCCGGTTGATAATGTGCTGAAAAATGCACCGCATACCGTTGCGGAAATTAGCGCGGACGAGTGGCCGCATACTTATTCCCGGGAAAAGGCCGCCTACCCGTTGCCATTTTTGCGGACCAATAAGTTCTGGCCGGCATCTGCCCGGATCGACAATGCATACGGTGATCGCAATCTGATTTGCAGCTGTCCGCCGCTAACAGATTACGTTGATGCAGAATAAACGAAGGGGCTTTATGAAAAAACTCTCGTTGATTATCTTGCTTTTTTTCTTTGCCTGTCAACAGGATAAGCCACCGGCAAATGAAACGCCGGTTGCGGAAGAAACGCCACCACAAAGAGAAACGTTGCCGAAAGCCACGGCCCCGGCAGCCCGGGTCACTATCACTGCAGATACCGTTCGCTACAAAATTGCGGAAGTGACAGAAAGTCTCAACGACTGTGATCCGAATGACCCGAACTGTTCACATGTGCTTATTCAGTATCCGAAGATCATTGCTACCGCGACGGAATCCCACAATGCACTACAGGGGCAGATTGATAAATTCCTGCTAGGAGGAACGCCGCAAACCGAAATGGTGCAAAGCCAGGATGCGATGATCAGCAGTTTTCTGCAGGAGGCGGAAGAATATAACCGGGATATGCCGGAAACCTACCAGATGGCCTGGGTTACCGAGCGAAAAATTACAGTAGAAAGAAATACCAGCGATGCCTTTGGGCTTCACATGAGCGAATATGTTTCCAGTGGTGGCGCCCATCCCAATATGGTTGTGAAATATTTGAATCTCGATCCGAAAAGCGGGAAAGAACGAACGCTCGGCGATGTTTTAAAGTCAGGTTATGAACCGGTATTATTAAAAGCTGCTGAGGCTATATTCCGGAAAGAGCAGGGTTTATCGGCTGGGGACAGTTTCGAATCGCGCGGATTCAGTTTCGAGAACAATACATTTCATTTGGCAAGGAATTACCTGATCCAGGAAACGGGCATCAAGTTTTATTACAATGCCTATGAGATCGCGCCGTATGCCATGGGACCTACCGAGCTATTTGTGCCGTTTCACGCTATCGCGTCCGTGGTACGTTGATTAGATACAATCCACTTTATCATAGTTACCTCTGCCGAATGGATCATTGTTTCTTTTTTTATAATATTTATAAAAAGCTGCTATCACTATATTATTTCAGGAACTGTCATTCAGTCTAAGAAAGGGGAAAAAAGCTATGAACAAAGAAACGCTGATCAAAAATTTGAACGAAGATCTTGCCGGAGAATTGGGAGCTATTATTCAGTATATCACTTATGCGGCAAAAGCGACCGGCCCGTACCGGCCCCAATTAGCACAATTTTTTCTGACCGAAGTTGCAGATGAGCAGTTGCATGCGCAGTTTTTAGCGAATAAAATTGTTGCCCTTGGAGGTGAACCAACAACCGAGCCGCGCCCTGTTCCGGTGGCGCATAGTAATCGGGAAATGTTGGAAGCCGTGTTAGCCGCAGAGCGTCAGGCAACCAAGGACTACACACAACGCGCCAGGGAGGCTGATGAATTTGGTGACAAGGGATTGGCGGTTCAGTTGGAGGATATGGTGCGCGACGAAAGCGGGCATTCCGAAGAAACGGAGCGGATTTTGCGCGATTGGCCACTCTAGCTGTAGCGTGATGATTGTCTGAATATGTAAATACTTTCAAAATTAGTAAGTGCGTCCGGAAGCTGCTGGGAAACCGGGCGCACTATTTTCATTACCCAGGGCGAAACATCCAACCATTATGCAAAAAGACAAGCAGGGATTATTCGAAGTTCATCTGGCAGTGCTGCTGTTTGGCTTTGCCGGATTATTCGGAAAATTTCTCCTGCTGCCTTCCCTGATTATTGTCCTGGGACGAACCGTCTTTGGTTCCATTGCCTTATTTGCCACTTTGCGCTGGCGGCAGGTGCGTGTTCATATTCCCGAACGTAAAAGTAAATTTATGCTGATGTTGCTCGGCGTGGTACTGGCTATTCATTGGGTGACCTTCTTCCATGCCATCCAGGTCTCCACGGTGGCGATTGGTGCCCTGACCTATTCCACCTTCCCGTTGTGGGTGACCTTCCTGGAACCACTGATGTTCCGGGAAAAACTCCGCGCGTTTGATGTGCTGACCGCCATGTTGGTACTCATCGGGTTAATTCTCATCGTTCCCTCCTTCGACTTTTCCAACGACATTACCCGCGGCGCCTTCTGGGGAACTATCTCCGGATTGGCTTTTGCGCTGCTTACCATGCTCAACCGGAAATATGTACAGTCTTATCCCCATTTGATTATCGCATTTTATCAAAACGCTTTTGCTGCGCTTTCTCTCATACCCTTCAGCTTTTTTGTTGCCTGGTCCTTAACCATGCAGGACTTTTGGCTGCTGCTTCTGCTGGGCGTTGTTTGCACTGCCTTCTCCCATGCCCTCTATATTAAAAGCCTGAATTATTTGAAGACGCAATTAGTAAGCATTATTGCCAGTCTGGAGCCGGTGTACGGCATTGCGCTCGCTTACCTGATTTTGCAGGAAGTGCCTTCCTTTCGCACCTTACTGGGTGGGGCGATCATTCTCGGCACGACCCTCCTCGCCGTGCGGAAACGGTGAACCAAATGAGCAGATATACAAATTTTCAAATATGCAAAACAGACATGTCTGCCGATTTGTATATTTGCTCATTCAAAAAAAAATGATAGCAGGAATTTCCTATTTGCTGATTTACGGGAGCGCTTGCCCATATCCTATCCAGCGACCGGCATCGTCAAACAGCCAATCTTTCGGGGGAGCGGGTAAGCGGAAAAATTCGATGTGAGCGGATTGATAGAGCGGCGCGATATCTGCCGGGCGGGGAATGTTTCGGAGCATAAAGACATACTTGTCTGATTCGCGCTGAATCGTTTTGTTCCTGATATCGTTGAAATTTAACTCGCCCTGAATAGGATTCAATACGTAGATGTTCTTATAGCGCTGGAAATCCTCTAGCGTCAGCGAAGGGATGACCCCGGCCTTTACGTTAAGGAACCAATTGCTGATATGTTCTGCCCCATTTAGGGTGATGATTAAATCGCTATCCTGAAAATCCTGCTGTTCGCCCAACGCCCGGATATCGGCGAAGATTTCCGCGCCGTTGCGGTTATGGAATTTTGAACTCATTATTTCCCCAAAGGTCATCAATAAAACGCCGGCGGCGACCAGGGCGGGGATGCCGCGCTTTAGCCAAATTCTCTTGAAAGTATATTTTTCGAGAAAGAGAATAATGAGCAAGAGTGGGAGCGGCAGGAATAGCACCATTCGTCCCATCAGGTGATGTTGTTGATCCCAAACCGGCAGGATCAGCAGATAGGCAAAAATCAGCAAACTGAGCCA
>JAUIFT010000140.1 GCA_030430345.1 Calditrichia bacterium
GCGATACTTTTCAGGCCCTGAAATTCCCTTATGCGGAAGTATTTCTGAAGCGCCTGGATCGGGAAGGCGTTGTGGAGGCGATTACCGGTGTGACCGCCGATGCCAATATTCAGGCAAAATACCGCCTGGAAATTACTTCCAATCCCGGTGATAGTCTGCCGGATACCCTTGCCGATGATTTATTGGAAGACCAGGATTCCCCGATTGCCCCGGTGCTGCAAATTATTCTGAAGAAGCTGTGGGAAAGTGCGCGGGAAGAAAATGAAGATGAACCGCGCTTTTCGCCGGAACAGTATCGCCAGTTAAAGAAAGCCGGAATTTCCATGGGGGAATTTTTTGCGCAGCAAATGGCCTTGCTGGCAGTGGATATGCCGGAAGCAGTGCAATCCGGCCTGGCCCTGGATCTCCTCAAACATCACACTTCTGACCTTGGCACGGCCGGACGCTGCAGCCGGGAAAAATTAAAAGAGTATTATAAAAAGCGTATCAAAACCATCGATCAGTTGATCGATAAATGCATTGAATACTCGCTGCTGCTGCGCATCGACAAAAGTAACACTGTGCTTGCGCATGATATCCTGGCACCGGTAGTCATTCGCGAATTCAATATTTCCGACCGTCCCGGGCAGAAGGCGATGCGCGTTCTGGCCAATCGCAGTTCCGGCTGGCTGGCTGGTAAAACCGGGGAAATACTTGATGAGCAGGATCTCAATACTCTCGAGGCAGGTATTAAAGGCCGGCGTCATTTGAATGCCGATGAAAAACGGATGCTTGCTGCCAGTAAAAAAGCACAGCAACAACGCTTGCGCCAGCTGCAGCGGCTGATGGCAGCCGGTATCGTATTGATCACCTTTGTAATTTATCTCCTCTTCCGGATGGACCTCTTTATTAAGCTGGATACCGCCGTAAAAGATTTTATGCTGCAACCCCATTCCAACCTGGTAACGGTGGCCATAGATGACAGCACCGCCAATGCACTGGCACTTACTCCGTTGCGGGGAGAAAACTTCCTCGCATTCCGCCAGCATCATGCAACTATTGTCGACATGCTTTCCGAGAGCGGGGCCAGTGTGATCGCATTTAACATCTGTTTTATCGACTCTTCTGAGCACGATTCGCTCTTTAATCTGGCGATTGCCCGGGTGAAAGAGCGCGGCACCCAAATCGTATTCGGGGTCGATTGCGATGATGATTGGGAACCGACCTACTCACTGGATGCGGTTGGGGAAAGCTACGGATCGGTCAAATTTCTGGACACCGGCGACGATCTGGCCATCCGCCTTTACGATGAAGATGAAGACCTCTCGCCATTCGCTGTGAAGGTACTCTATCCGGAAGCAACCGATTCTACCCAGCTTGGCCGTTTGCTGGAGAACGGTAATACACTTTATATCAGTTTTCTTAGTGCGGATGATGATTTGCAGAATTATTCTTATTATGACGTTCTGCAGGGCGTAACACCGGGGGGCGGCTGGGAAGACAAAATTGCCATTGTTGGTTTCAGGCTGGAACCGAATTACTACATTCCCCAGAATATGGAAGAAGGCCGCTACGGATTGGATGTGCAGGCCAATGCCGTGAACAATCTGCTGCAAGCCCCGCTCGGCGGCCTTCACTGGCAGATCATTATTGCCCTGTTGATTATTGCGCTGAATGTTTTCTACTTCGTGAAATTCCGGGAGCGGCGGATTGATCCCACCTTGCTCACTTTAATTGAAAGCGGCGTTTTTGTCGGTTTGGCAATATTAATCTATAACATTTTCTATGTGCTGCTGCCAATTGCCATCGCCATCGCCGCGATCATTTGGTCTATCCAGGTGCTTACCTTAGTGGTTAAAGCGAAGTATTTACCGTCGCTTTTTGGCCATTTTTCTTAATTTTTTACTGGATTTTGAACGCACAATCGCTTCCGCTTTGACGCCGGATGAAGAACCTTTGCTACTTACGCCATTTGGTGCAGGAATTTCTGTTATTGTGCCAGCCGGGTATTCTACCGTAGCAACATATTCTATATAATCAATATTTGGTGAATTTATTGTCCGGCTAATTGTTTGCTGATTTTCGTTCAGTGTATTGGCAAAAGCCGTAATGTTGATCTCAGCGTTTGTCGTACCTACTGCATCAACCAATACAAATACATCATAAATACCATTCAGTGCTGTATCGACAACAACAGTATCTTCTCCGATACCGATACTATCCAGAACCATCGGGTGTATTAAAAAGACGTCTAAATTCAGGCCGGGATTGTCCCAGGTTAAAGTAATGTTTAAATCTTCGGCGGCGCCAAGGCCGCGTGTGCCGGTTGTTTCTGTGATCACGCCTCCGGGAAAAGTTACCGTGGCGACATTAAAGCCGGTAGCATCATCCGCGACTGTTAATGTGCGGGTAAAAATTTGATTTTCTTCTTGTGAAGTACCTTCAAACAGCGTTAAGCTAACCGTCGCTTCCGTCGCCGGTGCAGGAGCGATAGCATCGAAGTAGACAACAAAGATTTCGTAGACACCGGCTGCCGCGGTTCCTGCCTCTACAAAAATATTTTCCGGTCCAAGTCCGGCAGTATTGTCGACATCCAGGTTAGCAGTCGTTCCATTCTCATTACCCCAATAAATCTCGCTGCCATCCGGTTCAATGACGTGAATATCTATATCTGTCGAGTCCGTTAGCGGGATGCCTGTATCCCAGGTTAAAGTTGCCCGCAGATCCCCGGTACCGAGTAAAGTGATATCGTTTAGAAAATTGTTATTGGTTTCATCGCTTTCTTCAACTTCGCCATTGGCATCGTTTTCTACAAAAATCGAATAGATACCGCCGGGGCCCGGCAGCGGGTTAGGAATGGTTACATCAAGTGAAACAGGCACATCGGCATTTACTGCGAGTCCGCTTGAGTGACGAAAAGTGCCCAAGAGAACATCCTTATTTGCAGTGCCCGGCGTGGTGCTCAACCAGATTTCATCATCAAAGGCTTCGGTAATTGGTTCAACGCCAGTGTTGCTGGTAATCCAGTCCACGGCAATGCTGTTACCCGCGCTGGAAAAGGGGCTGTTATTGAATATTGATGCTGTGACATCTCTACACTTTTGTGAAAATTGAAAATCCAGGTCGAACGTTTCTCCCAGAATATCGATCGTCTGTGAACCACAGAAAATAGTTACGCCGCTGGTTAGCAGGAGAACGTTGAATTTCCTGTTTTCACCTTTCAGGACTTCAATCGACCCTGTTGCAGTATTGCCGCTAATAGCCAATGTCTCCGTAAATTCGTCGAAAAACGGCTCCCCCTCCGCGGTGACCGTTACGGTGACGGCATCGATGGTTGTTGCATTTGGGTTTGTCTGGCCCTCCAGCTGCGGCAATATCAGATCAAACTGAACCTTTAAATTTTCATCCAATCCGGAAGGAGCGTCCTCTGAACAGGTTGGGAACAGTAAAAAGAAAAGCAGTAGTAAACAAAAAACGATTGAGGGGTGCGATCTCAATTCTATTTTGCTAAACATTTCAGGTCTCCTCTCATGATAGCTTATTATCGGGCTAATTACCCGGGGGAATACCCACTACAATCGTTCCGGTAGCGCTGGTGCTAACTTCCGCGGGGCTTTCATCAGCTGTTATGGCGATGATGCCAGCGGCGATGCCAACTGCGGCGGCAGCGGCGGGAACAAACATCCCCCAAACCGGAAACGGTTTCGGGCCAATCGTTTTTTGCCAGGCATTGGCATGGCGTTTTACTGGCAGAAAGCCCGCTTTTGGCTGCCTGTTGACCTTGTTTTGTGTTACCGTAACGGCCTGGCCGGCAAGCACTTCCAGCGGGGCGCCTTCGACAGGATTCGAAGGATCGGCACTTTCCAGCAAAACTGCGCCTTCAAAAACGGCAAGCATTAAGGAATCGATCGCTTCGCAATAGTATACGTAAAATTTTGTGCCGATGGTGCCGGCGGAGACACTCTTGGTTTTTATGGTAAGTTTTCGCCCGCCTTTTCGTTGCCATTTATTATTGATAAACAGATGCCCGTCCATCAGAAATATTTCATCGACGCCGAGTACTTCCATTTTCGTGCCTTCGCGCATTTTCACAAAACCACCGTCTTTGAATGTGATAGAGGCAAGGGTGTTATCGCCGAGTTGTAAAATATCATGGGCGTTTATCGCTGCACTTTTCGCAATTGCGCTGGCGGTTCCGGTGGGGCCTGCCTGTCGGGTGACCTCGGGAGTTGCGCCTCCCCGTTTCTTTTTAATATCCGCCATCTCTCCCACCGCCTCCTGGCCAAATGTGCTCAGAGAGAATAACAGTCCGCAAAAGATCAAACAAAGCACTGAAGTTTTTTGCATAGCGTCTCCTTTCGGAGTATGTTTTAAAACGTCATCAGTAGGGTCATTCAAGAAATCGAGCAGTCAAAAGAGTTAACGGATATTGGAGAAAAAAAACAAATTATTTCTGCAAATCGATTCGATTTTTTTTCGCTTACTATAGGGATTTATTAGGTTTCGCTAATTCGATGTCTATTTAAAGCTGCGTCCCGATCCGAATCAATAAAAGGATTTGCCGGTGAGGATGAACGCATTATTAATTTCAAACAAATTTTTTTCAGAGAATATTGCCGTATCATACGTGGTAGAGATAATGTTAAATTGTAAAGGAAATGAATATGCGGGAAGCCTATTTCCATGAAGATGATTATTGCCAGATTGAAATATTACCCATCGAAGCCCGGAAATTTTGCCAGATGCAGATTGAAAAAATCGCGGATTTCTCAAAAGCGCATCAAAGCGGCGCCGGCTGGGATGATATCTATTTAAGAGAGGCGCCGCCCCGAAAATTAGCTGAGCTGGGAATTACACTCGCTGAAATCAGGGACGCCCTTTCCGAAAGATGCCCGGAATATGACGCCGTTTATACCGGCTATAGCACTGTCCGGAGCCTGTGCAGCGATGTTCATGCGTTTGGCGAGGATGATCAGCCAGTAATCTTTGCGGAAGTTGATAAAAATGAAATTATCGTTTCGCTTTGGTGTAGTAATCCATCCCGGAAACTTTACCTGTTACCGGGGATCGACCATTTGCTTTTAGTTGATTGGGGATGGGAATTTGTTGCCCCCTTAAGGGACAAATCAAAAGTTGAAGATTATATCGTGAAAAGAGAAAAAAAGTTGGCTGAACTAGCTGAAAAATGGGAAGCGGAGCGAAAAAGGCGGGGAAAAAATTAAGTATGCGAACTGTGGTAAGCAGTTTGGCAGAATACTAAAAAAGCTGTAATAGCAGGTATTGCGGTTATTCGCAGCTGCTATTACAGCTTTGAAAGTTTTTAGTGCGTGGTTAATTATTCATCATCATCTTCCGCCGGTACTACGGTCATACCAAGTTGCATCATTGTAGCGAGGTTATCCCAGACCGCCCACTCCTCAACCATTTCGCCAGCTGCAACATGCACAACGCTAACGCCGGCATCTTTCACTTGCTTGCCAGCTAACCCCGGATTGCCCTCACCGGTATGGGTGCCGCTATAGGTCCAGCGCATCACGTAGCGATTGTCGCTAACGATGACCTCGTCTATGACGACATTAAAACCTTCAAATGTTGCGTGCGCGCCAGCCACTACTTGTTTCATCGCCGCCAGGCCGGCGGTCGTAGGGGCAGTTGTCGATGGGGGCGCGTGCCGCTTAAAATTATCTGCTAATATTGCATCAAATCCATCCGTAGAACCGCTATTCCATACTGCGACATATGCTTCCGCCAGGGATTTAAGATCCTTATCCTGGGCGTTAAGTGCGGTAAAACCGCAAAACAAAATTGCGATGAAACCGATACGCAAAACTTTTACGAATGACATACAATACCTCCATACTGGTGCCCCAGTGGTTTGTGAATGATCCGGAGGATGCGTTAAATTGTGGTAATGCCGCAGAATGTCCGAATCCAGCTAATATAGACGTTTCCGTGAATACTTGCAAATTTCGTTGGAGTGGTTCAACACTTTTCGGTGATTGTCCCGGGCGTTGTTGCATCTGATGTGATTACTTGCTAATTTTGCTGCCAGTGGGAAGATAGAAATGAAGACAACCCGGACGATTCGATTGTTCGACAGGAGATGATGTGAACACCTATATTACCCTTTTACGTGGAATTAACGTCGGTGGTAAAAACATTTTGCCGATGAAGGAACTCGCTGCAATGCTGGAGACATTGGGCTGCGAAAATGTCCGGACATATATCCAGAGTGGCAATGTGGTTTTCCAGAGCCGTAAAGGACTGGCGGAAATTGAGGCTGCTGCCATCAGCAAAAAAATTATGGATAAAAAGGGTTTCGAGCCGCGAGTATTGTTGCTGGACGTAGCAACGTTTCAGGAAGCGATAAACAATAATCCATTTCCGACAGACAATGGTAAGATTTTACATTTTAACTTTCTTACATCGCCGGCAAATCAACCCGATCTGGATTTGCTTGAGGCTGTCAAAAAGGATACCGAGCAATTCCTGTTGAAAGATATGGTATTTTATGTCTATGCGCCGGATGGGATTGGCCGTTCGAAGCTGGCGACGGTTGTTGAAAAGGCGCTGGGCGTGCCCGCCACCGCTCGCAATTGGAATACCGTGAATAAACTTGCGAAGATGATAGCGTAAACCTGTTACCCGCCCTGGACTGACGTCCTGGGCTATTTTAGGGCGCCCTTAGCGGGCTGATGTTAAGTTGAGATGTGTTAAGCTTTGAAAATGGATACTTATAAAAGAGCAACCTTCATTCATCCTGAGCCTGTCAAAGGGTGAATGGAAGTAAATGCTTTTTTAATTTTTAGGTTCTCTGACATATTTTGTGATCAAGTATTATTAGTAAAACCTTAAGTGTAACCCTTCCAGGGTTAAAACCTGTAACCGCTTTGCGGTAAAAATACGCCGAAGGCGTTGCATATCTCAACC